>JBFMGF010000118.1 GCA_040752675.1 Acidobacteriota bacterium | reverse complement strand
ATGCCATTCTGAAGATGGCGCTCAGAGAGGATATCGGGAAGGGAGATATCACGACAAGGGCCATTATCGAAAAGGATGTCATAGCTCGCGGACATATCATCGCAAACGAAGAGATGATAGCAGCCGGGCTACAGGTGGCGCGAAGGGCGTTTCAGATCCTCGAGGAAGAGGTATCATTCAAGCCGTTCCATCTTGACGGCGATTCGGTTAGGAAAGGAGAGCTGCTGGCGACGGTGAAGGGGAGGATCTCCACTCTTCTGAAAGCGGAGAGGGTCATGCTCAATATTCTTCAGAGGCTCTGTGGCATCGCGACTTTGACCAGACAGTTTAACGATAGGATCGCGGGAACGGGATGCCGGATACTCGATACTAGAAAGACAACACCTGGGCTGCGCGAAATCGAGAAGTATGCCGTCCGCGTGGGGGGAGGAAGCAACCACCGCATGGGACTCTATGACAGGATCCTGATAAAGAACAACCATATCGACATTGTCGGCGGCATAAGACAGGCGTTCGAGAGGGCCCGCCGTTCCGGATACGCTGCGGATGAGATAGAGATCGAGGTACGGGATCTGAAAGAATTGAAGCAAGCTCTCCGGTGCGGAGCTATGAACATCCTCCTTGATAATATGGACACCGGAGCCCTCCGCAAAGCAGTTCGGAGAGCAGCGGGAAGAGCCTGTCTGGAAGCCTCGGGCAATATCACGCTTAGCAACGTGCGCAGGGTTGCGGCAACAGGCGTAGACTTCATCTCCATCGGCTGTCTCACGCATTCGGTGAGAAGCATGGACATCTCGTTCAGGATAGAGTGCATCCCATGTTCCGGGAATTAGACAAACCGCTCGATATTATTGAAATTCTTGAAGGAGTCCATCACCTTCCCATCGGAAGGCGCATTAAGTATTACGACAAGGTTGGCTCGACCAACGATATCGCCTATCATCTTGCTGAAGGTGGCGAGGAAGAAGGAACAATCGTCATTGCCGATGAGCAGACAGCAGGCAAGGGAAGACAGGACAGGAAATGGTCATCGGCACGCTTCAAGGGAATCTATCTATCCATCATCCTGAGACCGGAGGTTGAGGCGCTCTCTTCGCCGAGGTTTACCATGATGGCTTCGGTCGGCATCGTTAAAGCGATTGAGGATGTAGCTAGGCTGAAGGCCGAGATCAAATGGCCAAACGACATTATGCTCGGCACGAAAAAAGTAGGGGGAATTCTTGCGGAGATCAAACTAGTGGAGAACTTCGTCAAGTTTGCCGTCCTCGGGATCGGAATCAATGTCAATCACCTGGACACAGATTTCCCCACAGAGATCGCATCGCTGTCCACATCGCTTCTCATGGAGAGTACACTGGCTGTATCTCGAGAGCAGCTTGTCATTAAGCTTCTCTCGCATCTCAGCACATTTTATCCCATGGCTCTCCAGAAAGATTTCTCCCCTCTCATCGCGCAATGGAAGGAACTCTGCCCGTGCCATAACGGCTGCATGGTCACGGTGAAGAATGGCAGCCTAACGTACCGAGGAATCACGCGGGGTGTGACGAATATCGGAGAACTCATGATCGAGATGGAATCGGGGGAAAGAGTCACGCTTGCCCTCGGCGACCTATCTATCATTCCAGGAGATACAAAATGCTTTTAGTCATCGACGTTGGAAACACAAACACCGTTCTGGGTATATTCTCTGGGGAGGAACTGATATCGGACTGGCGACTGTCAACCGTAAAGGATAGAACCATCGATGAGTACGGCATCCTTACAAGAAATCTTATCTCTCTTGCAGGGATCGATGCGAGCCGCGTGGACGCCATCGCGATCTCGTCGGTTGTGCCGACGCTAAATGCAACCCTCGAAGAGATGTCAAAGATCTACTTCCAGATCGAACCTCTTTTTGTGGAACCTGGAGTGAAAACAGGCATGCCAATCCTGTATGAAAATCCCCACGATGTCGGAGCAGACCGAATAACGAATTCCGTCGCAGCCTTCACGCTTTATGGCGGGCCGGCAATCGTAATCGATTTTGGGACAGCCACAACCTTCGATGTCATCAATGAAAAAGGGGAGTATCTGGGGGGAGTTATTGCTGCTGGGCCTCAGATCGCGGCAGAAGCTCTCTTTGAAAGGACGGCAAGGCTTCCGAGAACCAGTATCAAGAAACCCCCTAAGGTGATCGGAAAAAATACTGTACACAGCATACAGTCCGGTATCTATCACGGGTACATCGTACTCGTTGAGGGAATCGTGAAAGAGATACGGGAGGAACTTGGAACGCAGGCCCGTGTCATCGCCACTGGAGGGCTCTCCGGCACTTTCTCCCGTGATATAAAATGTATTGACGATTTTAACCCTCATCTGACTCTTCTGGGGCTCAGGATCATCTATGAGAAAAACAGAAAATCATGAAGAAGAGGACTACTTTGGAAAAATCGAAAGGAGATTCAATCAGCTGAGAGGAACTCCCCTCCTCATATCGCCGAAGGATTGGGCTCTGATGTCGGAATGGAAGAAGAGAGGGATTCCATCCATCGTCGTGATAGAAGCTCTCGAGATTGGTTTTGAGAAGGCAGGCTCACGCAAAGCACGCAGGCGCCCAATTAGCACTCTCTCTTACTTCAAGCATATCATTGAAGATTGCTGGGAATCCTTTCGAGAGTCCCGGATAGGTAAAGGAGAAAAAAAGGGGGAGGAGATCGATCATGAGAGGACGCAGGAGTTTCTGATCTCTCTTCAACGTTCCCTTACCGGTCTCTCCGAGAGACTCGAGGGGATGGAAGAGCTCTCACGATCCTTGAAGAAAGTTGCAGAAGAGATAAGCCGAATCCTATCTTCCACCGCATGGAGGGAGAATGAGTTAGAATCCCTCGAGGAGAGGTTCTCATTATGGGATGATGAAGTCGGCGATGCACTTCTTAAATGTTGCAACACTGCAGAAATGGATCGCGCCGGAAGGGAAGCCGAGACTGAGTTCTCACGAATGTCTAAGTTCATGAGTCCGGATAGCTTCGAGGATATAAAGAGAAGATACGTCATTAGAAAGCTTAGAAAAAAATTTGGCATTCCAAGGATATCTCTTTTTTTTCATTAAGCCAGCCGGGGGGATCATTGAGAACGTTCATTGATCCATCGTATCATAAAATATCCTGCGCTCCTTTGCGTCTTCCCCTTCATAGCGGGAATTCTCTGCTGTGATATTTCTCATCCTCCCCCTATCGTCATCATTCCTCTGCTCTTTCTATCCATAACCGCCTCATCTCTATGCTTCGCATGGTCCCGACCCGGCTATTCGATCATCTTCATCCTTCTTTCCTTCCTCCTGCTTGGTTCATTCGCCTCCTCTCTTAGATATTACGCTCTTCCAGAGAATCATTTGAGGAACCTTATCCAGAGACAACCCGAACAATTTCAAAATGCCGACATGGAAATCTCAGGAAGAATCACTGCTGGCATCGAACCATCGCGGAAGGGAACGTTTCTCACCG
Organism: Acidobacteriota bacterium; assembly: GCA_040752675.1. NCBI lineage: Bacteria > Pseudomonadati > Acidobacteriota > Acidobacteriota bacterium. The sequence goes on along the minus strand of JBFMGF010000118.1, from coordinate 36,164 downwards.
TCGATCTGAAGAAGCTTGCCTTCCGGAACCGGGCAAGAGAGGCGCGGGGAAGAATCAGGCTCTTCATCCCGCATGATTCTGGCAAGGAACGAACGATCTTCAGAGCGGGCGACATAATCTCCGCCTATGCACGAATCAGAGTGCCAAGAAACTTTGGAAATCCTGGAGCTTTCGATTATAGATCATATCTTGACAGGCAGGGGATCAATCTTACCGGTTCTGTAAAAAATCATGCTCTCATAAAGATCGAAAAGAGTCATGGAATCCATCCCATTGGAAAGATCTCGGAATTCCGCCAGAGACTGATCTTGAGTCTCTGGGAGATGAACGCTCAAGATGCTGAGAATTTCGATGCGACGAGTATCATCCTGGCCATGACTCTTGGGAGCCGGGAAGGGATGCATATCTCGACGGAAAAGACCTTGAGAATGGGAGGCGTATATCACATCGTGGCCATCTCTGGGCTTCACATAGGGATAATTGCATTGGCTCTCTTCAAGCTCTTTACGATCCTGAGAATCCAGGATCGTGCAGCATGCCTTCTGACTTGTCTGACACTTCTTTCCTATTTGATTCTCTGCGGTGGAAGAAGTTCTGCACTGCGAGCCGTCATCATGTCTGTCACATACCTTATAGCAAGAAGTTTGTACAGAAAAATCAACATCATGAGCTGCATTTCCCTTGCCGCTTTCGGAATGCTCATCTTCAATCCAGGTCTCCTCTATGACCCTGGCTTTCAACTCACGTTTGCTGCGACGGCATCGCTGATAAAGTTCCATTCCCAGGTGGAGCGTTACACGAAATGGTCAGGATGCCTTTCCACTATCATTGCGGCAACGGCATCGGCTCAAATAGGCGTCATTCCAATCATTGCCTATCACTTCAATACCGTCACTCTCCTCTCCTTATTCACGAATATCGTGGCTGTTCCTCTTTCGGCTCTCATCGTGCCGCTCGGACTGGCCATGGAAGTCTCTTCGCTCTTCAGTGCCGCGCTTGCGCGTACCATACTCTTCATCTTAGATTTATTGATCAAGGCGATCCTTGCAACCTGTTCGCTTTACGTCAATCTTCCCTTCCTTTCTCACAGGATCCCTACCCCTTCCCCTTTTTTCATCATTTTGTACTATTCCTCTTCTCTCGGTATCCTTCTCTCAAGAAATTATAAACCTATGAAGATCATATTCCTCGTTCTTTTCTGCTTCGCGCTCAGTATCATCGTGAGTTATCCCTTCTCGCCCGAAATCCACCGTTTCTTCGAAGTCACCTTTATAGATGTGGGGCAGGGTGAAGCATCGCTGGTTGTCTCTCCTGATGGTGGCACAATTCTCATCGATGGAGGAGGAAGATCGGAAAACATTTTCGACGCCGGAGAAATGGTTGTATCACGATATCTCTTCATGAGAGGATTCAAGAAGGTCGACAGGATGATCGCCTCGCATCTGCACAGTGATCATGCAGGAGGGATCCCAGCACTAATAGAGAATTTTCATGTTTCCGAAGTAATGATATCCGAGCAGGAGACGGGAGAAACGCTCTTTCGAGTGATCGAGGATTCCTGCAGGAGACGCGGAACAAAGTTGACTCTACTAAGCGAGGACCAGAAGCTATCAATGGGAAGAGCCGTGATTCACATTATGAATCCCGTTTCCAGCAAATCCGGAGAAAGGACAGGGAACGAAAGATCGCTCGTCGTCAGGATCATCGATGGAAATGTCAGATTCCTTTTCATGGGAGATGCCCCTTCGGAGATGGAGAAGCTTCTCATCGACTCAGGAATTGAGCTCAATAGCGAAATATTGAAGATTGGGCACCATGGGAGCAGAGATTCCTCCTCCGAGAGATTCTTGAAAGAAGTAAACCCGCGTCTCTGCCTCATCTCGGTCGGTTCCTCCAACCAGTGGGGACATCCGTCAGGAGAAGTCCTTGCAAGGATAGAGAGAATGGGGTCTTCTCTCTTTCGCACGGACCGGGATGGAGCGGTGACTGTCCTCAGTGACGGTAAATCCTTCTCCGCATCTTCCTATATCAATCCGATGACTTTTGAACTCAACGATGCCTTGCGCTCAGGGCTGGATGGAAATGGGGTCAGGCATAAAAGAGAGTAATAATATGGCAAGGGAGATGATGGAAAACCATCGTCTTCCTGCTGTCAGGGGAACCTCCTCATCGAGGAGTCTAGGGTGCCGTGCTCGCATAACGATCAGGATAGCAAACCACAGAACCCAAACGGAGAACCCTCTCATGATCAGGGAGTACATGATGAGAGTGGCTATGGCAAAGATCGTAACGTACGAGATCACCCTGTGAAATCTTCTCGATATCGCATAACAGATATGCCCGCCATCAAGCTGGCCAACAGGAAAGAGGTTCATCGTTGTTGCCAGCAGGCCGACCCAGCCAGCGTAAAAGATTGAATTGACATTCAGAGCAACTTCTCCACCTCGCAAAAAGAAAAGGGTATCCAGAAGAGAGATTAAAATCGAATCACCGAATAGAACCGTTCCCTCCTGAATGGGAATATCGGAGACGGTTGCCTGCGAGAGCCCGATGATTAAAGCTGGAATGGAAGCAAGAAAACCGGCCAGCGGTCCGGCCATGCCTATGTCGAACAGCGCGTTCCTGTGCGGGATGATTCCTCTTATCTTGATAACGGCACCAAAGGTCCCAAAAATGGTGGGGCCCGGAAGGAAGAAGGGGAAAGTCGCTGCAACACCGTATCTGCTGCATGCCCAGTAGTGTCCCATCTCATGGAGGCCAAGGATCAGGATCAGCCAGAACGAAAAGGGAAGCCCCGATTTCAGAGCCCAGGGGTTCATGATCAAAAAGATGAATGAAGTGAATGAATAGCCGTATTCCTCGAACATGGCACCAGCCATGGTCGTAGAATAGACCGTGATGAGCAGAAGCAGGCAATTGATGAAACACAGTCTGAAAATCATTCTAAAAAAATGCCGCTCTTCGCGAGCGGCAGATTCAACTCCAGAAAGCTTCCCATCAAACGGTTAGGTTTCTCAGATTTTTCCCTGCCTTGAATTTTATCGTCTTTCCGGGAGGGATTCTCACTTCGCTTCCCGTTCTGGGATTCCTACCGATCCCTCTCTTTCTCGCCTTCACCTGAAAAACTCCGAAGCCTCTCAACTCGATCCGTTCCCCCTTTTTCATCGATTCCTTGATGGCTGCAAAAATGGCTTCAACGGCCATAATCGCTTTCACTTTTGATACACCGGTTTCGGCAGCAACTCTGTTGATTATGTCAGCTTTAATCATCATCTCCTCCAGATAGGGGAAAATCATCGTAATTATATGAAAAGAAAATAAGTTCTGTCAAGCCATTTCAACAGGCGAATTCATGCCACAAGAAACCATCAAGACAGAAACTGTTCCTCTTCATAGCAGATCCCATCGATAGGATTTTCATATGAGCTATGTTATATTTTGACGTAATGAGCAGAAATGATCTTCAAGCAAAGAGGAGAGGAGTTCTCATTGTGGGAGCTCCAAATGTGGGTAAATCGACTCTCTTCAATCGTCTAATCGGCAAGCGCAAATCGATCGTTTACAGCGAGCCTGGTGTGACCAGGGATATGGTCACTGGAGAGTTCATCGATGGAAATGTACGGTTTACTGTGACAGACACAGGAGGGCTCATTCCAAGCAGCAGTGAAAAGATATCTAAAGCGGTTCAGAGACAGGTCGCAAGGGCTGTTCAGGATTTCGTGCTGACTCTCCTTGTCGTTGATGCTCAGAGAGGAGTGACTCCTCTAGATGAAAATATTGCCCTCTTCCTAATCAAAAGCGGAACCAGGATCATCCTATGCGTCAATAAAATGGATGCCCCTGGTAGAGAAGAAATTCTCTTTCCATTCTATGCCCTTGGCGTAGGAGATCCGATCCCGATCTCAGCGGAACATTCCCTCGGGCTCGACCTTCTCATCGAAAGGATAGAGAGAGGATTGGAAGATTCTGCTCCTTTAATAGAGAAGGCTGTCCGCAGCGAGACGGATGGAATGAGGGTTGTAATCTCCGGGAGACAGAATGTGGGGAAATCATCCCTCCTTAATGCTCTTCTGAACGATAATAGGATGATCGTCTCCGAGGCCCCAGGAACTACTGTCGATTCCGTTGACAGCCTCCTTGAATTGAAAGGAAAGAGATACATCATAGTGGATACTGCCGGGATCAGAAAGAAGAAGAGGGTGCGAGGTCCTGTCGAGAAGATTGCGGTCATCAAGGCAAGACAGAACATCAAAATGGGTGACGTCGTCATCCTTGTCCTCGATTCCATGGAGGGAATGACGGCACAGGATGTATCCATCGCCGGATATGCCATCGATAGCCTAAAACCACTCCTAATCCTGTTTAACAAGTGGGACCTGATGGAAAACAGAGAAGAAGCGGCCAGGCGTCTCAAAGATCAAGTGGATCGTAAGCTGAGATTCATGAAAGGAATCCCCGTTCTCTTCGTTTCCGCTCTCAGCGGAGCCGGAATCAGGAAGATCCTTCCCGCAGTGGATCTCTTATACTGCAAATACACAATGAGGATCCGAACATCCGAATTGAACAAGCTCGTATTGAAAACCGCAAGAGCGCATGCTCTTTTTTCCTCATCATCTTTCGCTACAAAGATCTTCTATATGGTCCAGGCAGGAGTCGGTCCCCAACGTTTCATTGTCTTCGCCAATAATGCGAAGAACATCTCTGCATCCCAGAGAAGATTTCTTGAAAATCTTATCAGAGATAAATTCGACCTCTCTCCTGTCCCAGTCAGAATGGAGTTCCGGGAGGGGAAAAAGGTAAAACTTGAAACGCAAAAATAAATAAGTTATATTTTGTTGAGATTTCTCACGGAGTGAGAGGGTAATAATGGTTCTCATCAACTATGCCGCCAAGGAATTGATAGCCAAGATTGTCTATTATGGACCCGGTCTCTGTGGAAAAACCACGAACCTGCAATACATCTATAGCTCTCTTGCTGAACATGTAAAGGGGAAGATGCTCTCTCTCGCCACGCAAACCGATCGTACCCTCTTCTTCGATTTCCTCCCTCTCGATCTCGGAGAGATCGCCAGCATGAGGACGAGGATCCAGCTATACACTGTTCCCGGTCAGGTCTTTTACAACGAAACCAGGAAACTTGTTCTGAAGGGTTCCGATGGACTTGTCTTCGTGGCAGATTCCCAGAAGCACTTATTCAATGCCAACATCGAAAGTCTCAAAAATCTCGACGAGAACCTGAAGGGCAACGGTCTGAACATCAAGGATATGCCGCTTGTCCTTCAGTACAATAAGAGAGACCTTCCCTCCCTCTCATCCATAGAGGATCTCAATCTTGCTCTGAACAAATACAATTCTCCATTCTTCGAGTCCGTCGCAACCATGGGAATAGGTGTACAGGATACTCTGAGAGCCATCACAAAGCTTGTCCTCATCTCTCTCTCCAAGAAATATGATATAAAGAAGTATGAGGAGATGAGAAAGATACCCGAAGAAAAGAAAGCTGAAACAGGGCAACATTCCCACGAAGCTCCTGTTGAGATTCGAAAGAGCATGGAGGAAGTCATCTCCTGTCCTGCTGAGAAGATGGATTCTCAAGAGATTCATGCCGCACCATCAGCCGCGCCTACTCCTGATCCAGTAATCCAAAGGATGGCAGGCCAAGCCTCCACCCGCGTGCCAGAAGTCCGCGTCCCGCCGGAGGAAGATCTTGCCAGAGGGGACGAAGCCGAGATCGAAATTCTCGATGACCTTGAAGAGATCGAGATCGAAGAAACACCTGAGGTGGAGCAGATAGAGTTTGAAAATGCTTCACCCGCTGTGCCTGAAACTCCTATGGCAGCACCTGCTGCAGTAGAACCTTTCGAGATCCCTATGCCAGAATCAGTTCCTTCTTCTCCCCCCGCTACCGCGGAAAAAGATGATCTCAGATTCATCGCAACTGAGGAAAAGGATATCAAGCTTCCACTCATCATTGAAATGGGTAAAGAGAAAAGGGAATTTCATCTTGTCATCAGCTTCAAGTTCGAGGAAAAGAAAGATTAATCTCGTGAAATTCAACGGATATTGCAGAGCGACTCTATGACGATTGCGGTCATGACGACTATTGGGTGGATCTTCATGATAACCAGCTGGGTCATCATCTTTGGAATCACATTTTATTGCTTCTTTAAGATATTGAAGCCCAACCGCCTCGGCAGGCCCGAGGAATAATTCTTCTATCTTTCCGCATCCCACTTTTTAAAGCGCTTCCTTACACTCTGCTGTATACTATAAAAATGGACGATGTAGTGGATCGCTATTCATCTTTTAGGCAGCGGACGATTGACTTAGCCATCAGGTTAATGAGTGATTGGCGCTAAGAGCGAGTATCAGCTTGACAAAAATCATGAACAAGAAGGAGCATAGATACCGTTTTTTCTTCCTCCTGCTACTATTCAGCCTTCCGGCCTTTAGCGTTTCTTCTCTTCAGGCTGTGGAGAAGCAGAGCCTATACGAGAAAGTTGCCGTGGCGGAACTAATCGTCCTTTCTACTATCGTAGTCGATGATGCAAAATATGTCCTTGCCACTATCGACGAGATTCTAAAGGGAACGTATCAAGAAGAATCTATCCAGGTATCATTCAGGAAGGAAAATTTCGAAAGTAAACCAGGAGAAGATAAGATCACTTTCCGCACCGGCGAGAGGGCAGTCCTCTTTCTTGAGCCGGCAAAGAGATCATCGGGCAAGGTGAAGAAGAAAATATTTACCCTCATCGGACGGGCGGAAGGGAAACTATCAGTTTCAGAAGAATCTATCACCCTCTTGCTCGACGCCATCAAGCGCTTTGTACGGATCCAAGCACTGAAGAACCAGCTTCAAATCTGGGATGAACACAAGAAGCTACTGGAGGAAAAAAACCATTTCATGGTTGAGGCCGGGTTACAAGAGATCGTCAAGTTCAGAACGGCCGATCCAAACATAATCCCTCAGATCCTGGAATTCTCTCGGGGGAACACCCCTCGATTCCGGCTCTATTCCATGCTGATCCTCAGGCAGCTCTTCGAAGGGGAAGCAAATGGCAAAACAAGGATCGAGGGCAGGGAAGAGATCGTTCGCACGTTGAGAGAGAAAGCACGCAGGGATGAAGATCCTTCTGTGAGGATTGAGGCCATAAGAGCAATCAAAACTGTAGGGACTGAAGATGACATAGACCTCCTGGAGACCATCTCTAGGACCGATAAATCACAGGATGTAAGATACGAAGCTCAGAAGGTCCTCTATGAGATGAAATCTGAAGGCAAGCTTAATAAGTGAAGGCGAGTGTGGAAGGCATAAGACATGGCAGACCGTAAGAAAGTTGCCCTGCGCGTAATATCTTTCTCTATTGGATTCTTCGCCATCATATTGCAGGTCTCATTTCTGAGAGAAATCCTCGTCGTTTTCTATGGAAATGAACTCTGCATTGGACTCATCTTCGCCATCTGGCTGACAGGGATTTTTTTGGGCGCCTTTATCGCCTCATACGGAAGTGGAAGCCCCAACAACCTCACCTTTCTGGCAGCAATCATTCTCGCTGCATTTTTCCTTCTTGCTCCTCTGCAGGTCTCATTCATCAGGCTCTCGAGAGTTTTCTCAGGAACACCGCCGGGAGAATATGTCTCGTTCTTCAAAATCGTACTTACCAGTTTCCTCCTCGTATCGCCGACCAGCCTCATGGTCGGCGCCCTTTTTCCAGTCGTGGCAAGACTATTCTCACCGAAGATCGATAGAACAGCCACTGTCGTCACGACTCTTTATATATGGGAAGCGGCAGGCAGCCTGATTGGCGGACTCCTGTTTACCTTTGTCTTCATTCCCAATCTGGATGTTTTCAGAATCCTATCCTTCGCCTCTTTTCTTCCTGCACTCTCCATTGGTATGCTCTCTCTGCTGGAGATATCCAACTTCTTTAAAAAGGCCCTGAAGATGGTTTCCGTTCTGCTCCTGGGAGCCCTCGTTTTTCTCTCATTCTTCGAATTCCCGGAAGAAGCCCAGCAAAGAACCGCGCGAATGCGATGGCTCAGCTTCGCGGGTCCTGTGGAATTGATCGCTGAAAGCGATTCGAAATATCAGAACATGGCCATCTCTAAGCAGGATGGCCTCTATTCAATCTATTTCAACGGACAGTACGGAAATTCTTTCCCGGACCCCTATCAGAGCGCGATTAAAGCCCATCTCGTCATGTCCCAGCATCCGGCTCCAGAGACGATCCTCATCATCGGCGGGGGATACACTGGTATCATCAGAGAGATCCTGAGATACCCGGTAAAAAGAATCGATTATGTGGAGATTGACCCTATCCTGATATCCTTTGTCCAGAAATTTCTGCCTGATGAAATCGCCGATGCGCTTCTCGATCCCCGCGTTTATACGCACAATACTGATGGAAGGCATTTCGTAAAATTTACCGATGGCCGCTATGATATCATCCTCGTCGGAACACCTGACCCCTCAACGGCCTATGCGAATCGATACTACACAAACGACTTCTTCAGAGAAGTCAAGAGGAAGCTTAACCCATCTGGCTTATTCGTGACATCCATCTCATCCTCCCTAAACTATTTCGGGGAAGAGATGTTGGGATACGTCTCTTCTGTCTATCACTCTATAGGGCAGACCTTCAAGCATGTGGTCATATCACCGACGGAAGAGGCCTACTTTTTCGCATCGGACTTTGAAGAAACTCCTTCTTCAGAACCCAGGATACTCGCCACTCGTTTCATGGATCGCAAGATTGAATCAAGCATCTTCACGGGGGATTTCTTCAGACTGTTCTTTCCTCATGACAGGGTGGAATTCGTCAGGAATACCCTGGAAAGAAATCCCATCAAGGAATTCAACACCGATTTCCGGCCCATTACGTACTTTTACAGCCTCAAATTATGGGTTAGATATTCCGGAAGCCCCCTCCAGAGTTTTCTCCTGATCATAGAAAAATTTGGAAAGATCATCTGGACCGTTCTGATTCTGCTGCTTCTGCTTCTTTTCTCATTTCTCACGCTCATGCTCAAGAGATTGAGGAAAAACCCATCGAGACCGTTCCTCATCCTATGCATTGCATCCACTGGCTTTGCTGGAATGGCCTGGAGCCTTGTCCTCATCTTCTCCTTTCAGAACATCCTCGGATACCTTTATGGGAAGATCGGTCTGCTTGTTGCCCTGTTCATGCTCGGACTGGCTTCAGGAGGAATTTTTATGAAACTTCTTTTCAGGAGTTTCTCGGAGAGGATTCTCATGCTCCTTTCAGATTTTGCCGCATTGCTCTTTTCCTTCCTGCTCATACCCTTCCTCGTTCTTCTTTATTCCGTCGAGATGGAGACCTCTCTGACTACTGAGATCTTTTTTGCCTTCCTCATGTTCCTTTCCGGCTTCCTGACCGGTTTTGAATTTCCCGTTGCGGTGCGGCTGTATCTCAAGGCAAGCGAGGATGTCAGAAGATCGGCAGGGATCGTGGATGCTGCAGATCATCTTGGTGCGACTTTTGGCGCTTTTCTAATCGGTGTTCTTCTCATACCGCTTGGTGGGCTCTGGATAACGATGATAGCCATCGCGACATTGAAGGTCGTCTCGTTCATAGTAATGCTGATGGCACTCCTGCCGGGGAATGAATAGATATTTTGCTGAAGCGGACTAAGACCAGACACCCGGGATGGTGCGAGCGCATTTGCCGCACTTCCCGTTAGCGATATCCATATTCATGATGAGGTAGCCATACCTCTTGATGATGGTATTCTTGCATGAGGGACAGATAGTGTTTTCCGATTCATGCCCTGGAACATTTCCCATATAGACAAAATTCAGCCCCTCTGATCGAGCAGTATCTCTGGCTCTTTCCAGGACAGGTAGTGGAGTACGTGGCAGATTCTTTATCTTATATGTCGGGTGGAACCTTGTGAAGTGAACGGGGACATCAGGTCCAAGATTCTCCCGGATCCATCGGCTCATCTTCCTAAGTTCAATTTCGGAATCGTTCAGCGTAGGGATTATGAGGACTACGATCTCAAACCATATTCCCGTCTTCTTGATGGCGAGCAGGGTCTTCAGGACAGGTTCCAGTTTTCCGTTGCATACTTCCCGGTAGAACTTCTCCGTAAAAGCCTTCAGGTCGATCTTGATCGCACCGAGATGCTGGCAGAGTTCGATGATGGCCTTCTCCTGAATGTAGCCATTGGAGACAACAACGCTTCTGATCCCGGTCTCCGGACCGAGTCTGGCCGTATCCAGGACATATTCGTAAAAGACAACCGGCTCTGAATAGGTATACGCGATGGATCTTGCCCCGCTTTTCTTAGCCATCGCGTGGACGGTTTCCGGTGGCATATAGATACTCTCGAGCTGCTCCGGCCGGAATTGGGAGATGTCCCAGTTCTGACAGAACCTGCACTCGACGTTACATCCTGCTGTTGCGATGGAAAAAGCCGTACTCCCGGGAAGGAAATGGAAGAATGGTTTCTTCTCGATCGGATCGACGTGATACGTGCATGGCCGGGAATGGACTAGTGTGTAATAGATGCCTCCGCGATTCTCTCTCACACCGCAGTACCCGCGCTCGAGGTCGGCGACACTGCACTCGCGAGGGCAGAGCTTACAGAGGATTTTCATCTCCTCTTTCTTCTCATAGTACATCGCCTCTTTTGTGTATTTCTTTTCGTCTTTTTCCCTGGCCATAAGAACAGAACAGCTGCCGGCAAGAAATAGCCCTGAAGCTATGCACGAGGCGCATGCTCCCTTCATGGAATCTATCAGAAATTCACGACGCGTTCTCATAGATGAACGACCTCGATCTCTTCCAGTTTGCTCCTCCCCAGCTTTCTTTGCTCGGCAGAACGAATGTAGACCGGATCCCTCATGGAGCCTTTCAGCGGATTCAGTCCTTCTTCCTTGCGCTTGTCCTCAATCAGTCTGTAAGCAACGGCATCGACAGAGACAAAATCGGTTCCGACAAGGAGACCGTTATATTTCCAACACCATCTCTGCTTATAGGAAGGACCTCCTTGGTACTGAACACTTATGGCATCGCAAATCGTCAATCTGAGTTTATTCCTTATGTGAGGAATCGTCATGATATCGGCGATGTATGGGTCGCAGGCATTATCATGATATTTGTTCGGATTATGGATGGCTCCATAGAAGTTCTTCATCGTCCCGGAAAGACCGGCAAGATCATGATCCTTCATGACAGGAACGCTGATGATCGCGGTGCACAGCCTTGAGAGAATTGGAGAAAGCAGGCTCCCCGTCGAGGCGGAGTTCACGATCCCAAGTGAGTAGTCATATTCTCCATTCGTTCCGAAGCATCTGTATCCGGAACCTGTTTCTTCGACGATGGAATAACCAGCCTTGATTAAATCGTCATTGGTCCTGTCCCAGACAATGATCCGTTCTTCGCGGATCCCGATGCCCTTCAGCCCCTCCACTATGGCGAGAATGAGTTCCGGGTTGGAGGAAAGTCCTTTCCCAGCAAGGCAGTTTACCTTGATGCCGACTGTGTCATCGCTGGAAAAGAGTTGCTTCCAGGCATCTATTTCATCTGTTTTATCGGTCAGCTTCCTCATACTACGGGAGAGCATGAGTTGGATCTTCTCTCGACTCAAAGAGCCATCGACTCCCTTGATGGAATCATCCCTTGCCAGGCAGACTCTGCTGTGCGATCCATTCGCTCTTTCCTGAGCTATGAAGGATGGGACATCGAAGAAGAAAGCGGATCCCGCAGCGGACAGCTGCATTAGGAAATCTCTTCTCGATTTCCTAATGGCTCCCATCATTCCTCCCCGAAGACTTCTGCGCTGAAGACCCATAGAGTCGGGCGAGCCGTTCTCCAGGTATTTTCTGGAAGCCCTGATTTCCTGCAAATCCCGTTAAGGAATTCTTCCCTGTTCCATCCCTCTTCTGTTGCAACCTGCGGAAGTAGAACACCGTGCCTGTTCCCGAATTCCAGATAGAGTCCATGTTGGCCCACAACAATTTCTTCCAGAGAATCGATCTTCCTCAGAGGGGACATGATTGATATCTCGATTTTGACTTCATTGATCTCCGAGGCGCTCATGGGAGGAAAGCGGTGATCCTTCGTCGAGGCGCTGAGTGCGTTGTCGATAACAGCCTGATAGAGAGGCTTTATCCCCTGGATGTATCCGATGCATCCTCTCAGATCGCCATGCTTCTTGATCGTAACGAAGACGCCTCTCTTCTGCATCATCTTTTCGGAGGATTTTATCCGCTCGATGAGGCCATCCGGCATCTCCCAGCCTTTCAGATGAGAAGTGATGGTCTCTCTTGCTAGCTTTAATAGCAGAGATCGCTCATCGGGATTGAATTCTGCCTCCACCTTCTTGGAAATGCGGCTCCCGGCAGAAACGGAGGAACGATTTTCTGAAGAGATGCCTTTCGCCGGAGAGTTTGGCGCGATAAAGGCAATAGCCGCGTAGCTTACTGAATTATTATGATCTCCTAGGATATCACCGGATGTGTAATATTTGAGCAGGATACCCTTTGCATTTTTATCAAGAAGGGTGAGCAGGAGGGATATCGGTTTCTTCCCGCATATCGTATCGCCGGTTCTTCTCAAGTATTCTTGGAATCCTTTGAAATCCAGGTTCGTCATCCTTAGAATGGCGCCAGAATCCAGAGTCTTCAAGTTTTCCTTCACATTCTCCCTGAATGGGAGATAACCATAGTTCTTTCCATAGTGAGTCAAGTCCGAACTCGCGACGACGAGCGTTCTCTTGTCGATGAATTCTTTCAGAGCTGCGGCAACCAGGCGATAATCTTCCTCACTCTCAAGATCGCCCACGAGAATTGGAATGATTGAGAAGTCCTTCAGGGAAGTTTGGAGGAAGGGAAGCTGGATCTCAATGGAATGCTCCTGTTCTTCAGCGATCATGTTCATGGAGAAAATCTTCTTCTCGAGGAGCTTATCGCAAACTCTTCTGTCAACATTCACCCGGCCAAGGGGAGTCTCATAAGAGTCAAAAGCGGAAACGGCCGCACTTTGAATGGGATAATGGTGGGAGAATCCGAGAAGAAAAACGCGGTCGTAATCTTTTCCAGCGATGGCCTTATAAGCATGGGCGGCGCACTTTCCAGAATATCTGTATCCCGCATGTGGAGAGATGAGCGAAAGAACCTGTCCTTCAAGCTCCGGGAGCTTCGCAGATTCATAATAACCCTGTATCATTTTTCCAAGCTCTTCACTGGAATCTGGATACCAGCTCCCCTGATAGGCCGCCTTACGAACCTTTGGAATCGCTTTCTCCTGCGCGATACCGGGGAAGAGAATCAGGAATGATAGGAAAAATGTAATTGAAAGGATGCAGAGGATCGAATAATCTCTTTTATCCATGATGCACCTCTTTCTTAATTTAACATAGAACGATAGGCGTATCAAACGAAAGGGTAAGGGCTAATTATTGATGAACTCAATGTCAATCAGGTGCAGTTCTGTTAAAATAGCAATAAACGGAGGAACCATGGGGACGTTCATCGGTGGTTCAGCATACGCCATGTCACGGGACATTGCGGAGGGATACATCCTTCTCTCGCCGAACTATCTGAAGAAATTTACATCTTATGAAATGATGGCACTCCAGAGCGAACTCGAAAAACTCCAGCGAGAAACACGGGCAGAACAGCCTCCTCTTGACGACATCGACGCCATTAAGAAAAGGAATCGCAGGATCCAGAGAGTCAGTGCCGCTCTTATGACCATCAAGAACGTCCTTCAGAGCAGGAGATGAGACGTTTCAATCGTAGAAGAACATCTCCTGTGCATAATCATGGATCGCAGAAACCGTAAGTGCCAAAGAATCATTGTTGAGCTGATATCCCTCATTATCGCTCCCGGCTCAGTGTTGCTTTTCTCCGTATTGGAAGACCTTGCAGCGAAAGTCGAAGAACCCATTCCAGCTTCCATCAGGATTCTAGTTCAATATGGAGAAGAGAAGAACAGAGAATCCTACAGGACTGATATTTCAAACCTTCTTGAAAACTATCTGTTAAAAGCGGAATGCTTCCTCAGAGTGGTGACAGAGAGCCGGGAGCATGCCGATCTCGTTCTTGAAGCAACGATCCTGGAGCTAAAAGTATTACGGGACTATGGTGCCTCTCTTGGAGAAATCGTATCAGAGCAAGGCGATCCCGATGCCAGAACGAGGCTAGTCATTACATACACATTACGTTTGGACGTTCTCATCAGAAGATCGGACAACAAGGACAAGCAATTCCACACTCAAATTGCCATTGCCGAATCCAATAAGAAGATGTACCCCGGCGAAGATACAGAGAAATATGCCTGGGAGGCCATTCTGACGCAACTGGAACACGAGATGCACAAACGGATATGCAAGCAGAAGGGGAAGATTATCAAGGCTCTCCTTCATTGACTATGCGGTCTGTGTGTGTTAGCATAGGCAAAATTTTCAAGGACGGATGGTGATGGGGTGGACATCAATCTCATTCAAATCAAGACAGCTGCTGTTCAATATGTCATACTTCTACTCTCCCTCACCGTCCACGAAAGCGCTCATGCATGGACTGCAGATCGCTTCGGAGATCCTACTGCAAAGAGCCTAGGAAGAATCTCCTTAAATCCACTGGCTCACATCGATCCCATTGGTACCGTCATTTTCCCCATTTTGCAGTTTCTTTACAATATTCCTCTCATCGGCTGGGCGAAGCCCGTTCCAGTGAATCCTCTCAATCTGAATAATCCGAGAAAGGATGATCTCTGGATATCGTTTGCGGGGCCTTTGAGCAACTTCACGCTGGGATTCATCTTTCTTCTTGTCGCCTTTCTTTCGATTCACTCGGGAATTGTAACTCTTCAAGAGGAACCGAACTTAGCACAGATGATGATTTCAGAATTCATTAAATATGGAATTTTGATCAACTTCATGCTTGGTGTCTTCAATCTTATCCCCGTTCCTCCCCTCGATGGTGGGGGCGTACTCATGGGCATCCTGCCCGAGAATGCTGCGAGAAGTTTTGAAAAGATCGTTCCCTATGGATTCATCATTCTCCTGGTGATTTTCTTTCTAGGTCTCTTGAAATATCTTTTCCTTCCAGTCTGGATTCTATTAGATCTTCTCATCAGAATATCAGGCATAGAAACAATTTTCATAATGGCAGGATGAACATGGAAAAAAAGCGAGTTCTTTCAGGAATGCGTCCGACCGGGCTCTTGCATCTCGGACACTTCTTTGGAGCCCTTCAGAACTGGGTTAAACTTCAGGAGGATCATGAATGCTTTTACTGCATCGTGGATTATCATGCCCTGACGACAGATTATGAGGATACATCCAACCTCAAGGATTACATCTTCAACATGGCCGTGGACTGGATGGCTGCGGGGCTGAATCCAAAGAAGAGCACGATCTTCATCCAATCAGCCGTGAAGGAGCACGCCGAACTTCACCTCCTCCTTTCAATGGTCGTTCCACTGGGGTGGCTGCTGAGAGTTCCCACCTACAAAGAACAGCTGAGGGAGATCAAGGGAAAGGATCTGCACACGTACGGATTCCTTGGCTATCCCGTTCTTCAGGCGGCCGATATTGTTGTCTACAAAGCCGGTATCGTCCCGATAGGGGAAGATCAACTGCCTCATCTTGAGCTGACTCGAGAGATCGTCAGGAGATTCAATCACTTCTATGGAAACGTCTTCCCGGAACCTGAAGCCATGCTAACGGAAGTTTCCAGGCTTCCCGGAACGGATGGAAGAAAAATGTCGAAGAGCTACAACAATTCCATATTCCTGAGCGATCCACCCGAACTCATGCGCAGCAAGATCATGATGATGGTGACGGATCCCGCCAGGAAGAGAAGGAATGATCCTGGAAATCCCGACATCTGCCCGGTCTTTGCCTTCCATAAAGTTTTCTCCCCGCCCGAGAAAATCGTTGAGATCGACAGGGAATGCAGGAGGGCCGGGATCGGCTGTACAGAGTGCAAGAGCTACCTCGCGGATCACGTGAAGAAAAGGTTTTCCGATTTCATTGACAGAAGAAACCAGTTCGCAAGCGACAAGAGAAAAATGGAAGCCATGCTTGCTGAGGGAGCGGAACGGGCCAGAGCAGTGGCATCGGAAACAGTGAGAGAGGTCAGGGAGGCAGTCAAACTCTGATGGAAAAGATGAAAGATCCGCAGATCAATGAGACGTATCGCGTCAAGCTCGAGGTCTTTGAAGGGCCACTCGACCTCCTTCTCCATTTAATCAGGATTAGCAGGATCGATATATACGATATCCCAATTGTCAGGATTACTGAGCAGTACAACGCCTATCTTGACCTGATGAAAGAGCTGAACTTCGATGTTGCAGGCGAATTCCTTCTGATGGCTGCCACGCTCATATACATAAAGTCGAAGATGCTTCTGCCCTCTGAAGTAAAGGAAGGTCTCCCGGAAGAGGAGGACCCGCGAGCGGGGCTCACCCGGCAGCTCGTCGATTACCAGAGATACAAAGCGGCCTCTGAAAATCTCACTGCTCTCGAAGACATTCAGAGCTTGATTTGGCACAGAAGCTTCGCTGAATCCGTCATTCTTGAAGGAGAAGAGTACATTGAAGTCAGCCTTTTCGACCTGCTCTCGGCGTTCAAACATATTCTAGAGAAGATGGAGACTCAGGGGAAATTAGAACTTTCAAGAGAAGATTACTCCGTTCCGGAAAAGATGTCCGCAATAATGGAGCTTCTCAAGATGAAGAAGTTTCTTGAGTTCCCACTAATCTTTTCGAGGAGCGCCTCCCGGGCCGAAGTGATCGCAACGTTTCTTGCCATTCTCGAGCTCATCCGTCTGAAGATGATAAGAGCGTTTCAACGGGACACCGGGGATATTATCAGAATCTTCAGCCAGGAAAAGGACGACCAATCAGAAGGAGAACAGAACTGATCTTTCATGAACAGAGAAAACGATAGAAAAAGAAAAAGGATACCGAGCGAAAAAGAGATGAAAGCAATCGTGGAGGCTCTAATCTTCGCTTCGACGGAACCGATTAGCGTGGAGAATCTAATTTCTCTATTTGGAGAGGAAAGTGGTAATCAGGTCCGCCTCATATTATCCAAACTTATGCAAGAATATTCGCTTGAAGACAGAGGGATATCCATCGAGAAAGTTGCCGGCGGCTACCGGTTCGCCACCAGGAGTTCCGTCGGGCTATGGCTTAAAGATTTCGCTCTACTTAGCAGCAAAACGAAACTGTCCCGAGCGGCTATCGAGACTCTCTCCATTATTGCTTACAGGCAACCAATAACGATTCCCGAAATCCAGTTCATACGTGGCGTCAATCCGTCAGGAGCAATCAAGACTCTCCTGGAAAAGAAGTTCATCAAGATCACAGGGCGGAAGAGGACCATAGGGAAGCCCTTCACCTATGGAACAACCAGACAATTTCTCATATACTTCGGATTGGATAGCCTAGATGACCTTCCACCCATAGAGCAGTTCGATTCCATGCTCTCCTCATCCGCTGAGATCGAAGGGATTTCATTACCGGATGTCGAAGAACCTGGCTCCTCGGAGGAAGAATGAGAGAAAGACTTCAAAAGATATTGTCCCGGGCCGGTGTCTCCTCAAGAAGGGAGGCGGAGAAGCTTATTCTTGATGGAAGAGTGCAGGTGAACGGAAAAGCAGCTTTTCAGCTCGGTATGAAGGCCGATCCAGAAAAGGATCATATAAGGGTGGATGGCAAGCTGCTCAGGCTTTCAAGACCCGTCTTTCTGATGCTTTACAAGCCGAAGGGATACATCTGTTCTATGCATGATTCAGCCGGAAGGAGAACGGTATACGATCTTCTCAGAGGAGTGAAGGAGAGGGTATTTTCAGTGGGTCGGTTAGATTACAATAGTGAAGGATTGCTCCTCTTCACAAATGATGGTGCTCTTGCCAACAAACTGATGCATCCATCGGGAAAGGTTAAGAAGAACTACCTGGTCAAGATCAGGGGGTTGCTCTCAGAAGAAGATCTTCTCAAGATCAGGAAGGGCATCGTTCTTCAAGAGGGGAAAACTCTTCCGGTTAAAATCAGGATGGTCAAGAATGACGATCATTCTTGGGTAGAGATGGTCATGTCTGAGGGGAAGAAGAACCAGATCAGAAGGATATTCAGGCAACTGAATCATCGAGTTCTGAAACTCAAGAGAACCGGGTATGCATTTCTGACACTCGAGGGGCTGAATCCAGGCAGTTTCCGCTTCCTCTCAAGTGAGGAAATCGATAGGTTGAGACGATTTGCTCACCGAAATGATCCGCATACTTGACACAATAATCTATTTTTCATAATATAAATAGTTTAAAACATATATTTTAGCAAAAGCTGAATATAGAGCATAGCAGGAGGAGACAATCTTTATGCATTCGAATAAGGAGGCAAAGAATTCCCTTTCATCAAGGATACCCACGGATGACGCCGTGACTGGAGAGAACGTGATAAGTAGCGAAGATGGAAAGCCAGGCAGGAAGCCCCAGGATTACAAATCGGAAGACTTTGCTGCTCTCTATGACAGGACCTTCAAGAAATTTGCTGAAGGCGAAGTAGTCAAAGGCAGGATATTGAAGATCATGGAGAACGAGGTCATGGTCGATATCGGTTTCAAGTCGGAAGGAATCATCAACAAAGAAGAGTTCATCGGAAGCGATGGGAAGATCACAATAAAGGAAGGGGATGTCATAGATGTCCTTCTTGAAAAAAGCGAGGACAATGATGGCTACGTCGTCCTGTCACGCGAAAAAGCAGAGAAGATGAAGATATGGGATGACGTTGAGAAGGCCCACGCGGAAGGACGCTGTATAAAGGGAAGAGTCATCGAAAGGATTAAAGGAGGGCTTGCCGTTGACATCGGAATCAGAGCATTTCTTCCTGGTTCTCTCATCGATATACGGCCTGTGAAAAACCTCGATATGTTCAGGGGTAAGGAACTTCTTCTCAAGGTGATCAAAGTCAACAAGAAACGAGGAAATATCGTTCTTTCCCGAAAGGCAGTTCTTGAAGAGGAGAACGAGGAAAGGAAAAAGAAGACCCTCGAATCCATAGAGGAAGGAAAGATAGTCAAGGGAACGGTCAAGAACATCACAGAGTATGGAGTCTTCGTCGATCTTGGCGGAATCGATGGATTAGTTCACATCACCGACCTCTCCTGGGGACGGATCAATCATCCCTCGGAACTATTCTCAATCGGGGATGATATTGAAGTAGTCGTTCTGAAGTACGACCGGGATAAGGAAAGAGTATCACTCGGCTACAAACAGAAAACTAGAGATCCATGGGAGATGGTCTCTGAAAAGTATCCAATCGGTTCCAGGATCAGGGGAAAAGTTGTCAGTCTCACCGATTACGGTGCATTCGTGGAGCTTGAAGAAGGAGTGGAAGGCCTCATCCACATCTCCGAAATGTCCTGGACGAAAAAGATCAAACATCCTTCCAAGCTTCTTTCTGTCGGGGATATCGTGGAGTCAGTCGTGCTGGAAGTCGATCAGGAAGCACGGAAGCTTTCACTCGGTCTTAAACAGACGGAACCAAATCCCTGGAGCCTCATCGAAGGTAAATATAGAGTGGGGCAAAAGATCAAGGGAAAGGTCAGAAATCTGACCGATTTCGGTGCCTTCGTATCCGTCGACGAGGGGATTGATGGTCTAGTCCACATATCAGATCTTTCCTGGACAAAACGGATAAAGCATGCCTCGGATGTCTTAAAGAAAGGTGACCTGGTAGAAGCCGTCATCCTCAAGATAGATTCGGAGAATCAGAGGCTCTCGCTGGGAATTAAGCAGCTTCTCCCGAACGCCTGGACGGAATTTTTTGCCAATCACAGGGTAGGGGAGATCCTAACGGGGAAGATTGTAAGACTCACCGATTTTGGCGCTTTCATAGAGCTATATGAGAACGTAGAAGGTCTTGTCCATGTTTCCGAGCTCTCTAAGAATAGAATTGACAAGCCGGATAACCATTTCTCCGTAGGTCAAGAAATCCGGGTCAAGATCATCAAGATGGATCCAGAGGAAAATAAGATTGGACTGAGTGTAAAAGCTGCTCTCGATGAAGAAGAGAGAAGAGACGTAAAGGAATATATAGAGAAGCAGGAAAGCAGCAGGATCAGCATCGGAGATCTTGTTGGCGATTTCAGCGATCTGGCTAAGAAATCTGCTGAAGAGAAATCGGACTCTGAAAACGCGGAAAAAAGAGAGGAATAGCCTTCATTTCCTCTATTATGAAGGAGGAGAGAGGATATGACAAAAGCAGAGCTCGTAGAGGAAGTTTCCAGGGTTTCTGATCTAACGAAGGGGCATTCAGAGGCCATCGTCAATCTTGTCTTTCAATCAATCATCGAGGCTCTCAAGCGCGACGAGAAAGTGGAATTGAGAGGTTTCGGCAGCTTTAGGATCAGAAGGAGAAGATCCAGACAGGGAAGAAATCCAAAAACAGGCGTCAAGGTCTTCGTCCCCGAGAAGAAGATACCCTACTTTAAGCCGGGAAAAGAATTAAAAGAGCTAATTAACGAAACGTCCGGCTGATATGTACGAAAACATTTACGCTCCCTGGAGATTCAAGTACGTGACCTCTAGCTCAGACTCCGATGAATGCATTCTTTGCGCTGCCAGAGGGGCTGGAAAAGATGAAGAAAAGTACATACTGTTTCGCGGACGTTATGGTTTCATCATCTTGAATCTCTTTCCATACAATAATGGGCATCTCATGATAGTTCCCAACGATCATGTTATCTATCTAAGCGATTTAAGCCCGGAAACCCTTCAGGAAATGCTGGAAATGGCTTCTAAATGCGAGGATATCCTCAGAAAAGTCTATGCCCCTAAAGGGTTTAATATCGGAATGAACATCGGGAAATGCGCAGGAGCCGGCATCAAAGATCACCTGCATCTTCATGTCATACCCAGATGGGAAGGGGACACCAGTTTCATAAGCATCCTCTCCGGAACGAGAATCATTCCTGAAGACATTGACACAACGTACCAAAAACTAAGGCCATTCTTCTCATGAAAAGATATTTCATTAAGACTTGGGGATGCCAGATGAATGATCATGACTCAGAAAAGATTTCTGGTGTGCTTTCCAGCATGGGATACGCTCCCTCCGCCGCTCTCTCTGATGCGGATGTAATCCTTCTCAATACATGCAGCGTCAGAGAAAAATCCTTTCAGAAGGCGTTCGCTTTCCTCGGCCGCTTGAAGAAGATGAAGGAAGAGAACCCTTCTCTGATCATCGGCTTCTGCGGATGCGTGGCACAACAGGAAGGATCAAGAATATTCGAAAGAGCTCCTCATGTAAATTTCATCATGGGTCCTCGTAGCCTTGGAAGCATTGAAAAGCTCATCGATCAATCTTCGTCATCTTCCATCTGTTTGGATCCCTTGTGGAAAGATGATTTCTCGATGATCCGCTTCGAAAGTTTTGTTAGAAAGACATTTCCGAAAGCCTATATCACAATCATGGAAGGATGCAACAGAGGATGCTCGTATTGCATTGTCCCGCAGACCAGGGGCAGGGAAGCGTGTCGCCCATTCCAGGAGATCATAAGGGAAGCTATCTTTCTATCGGAATCAGGTTTTCTAGAGATCGAGTTGCTCGGACAGAATGTTAATGGATATCGATTCGAAGATAAAACTTTCGTCGATCTTCTGCGCGGGCTGTTGAAGATCCATTCTTTGAAGCGCATAAGATTCACAACATCACATCCTTCACATCTCTCGCTCGAAATAATGCGAGAGATGAAGGAAAACGACAGGATGTGCAACCATGTTCATCTGCCAGTCCAATCAGGTTCCGATAGGATTCTTAAACTCATGAATAGAGGGTATACTGCAAGAGATTATATCGAAAAAGTCTTTTGGTTAAAGGAAAACATTAAAGATTTTACTTTAAGTACAGATATTATAGTTGGATTCCCTGGTGAAGATGATTCAGATTTTAAAGATACAATTTCTCTAATTGAAAAAATAGAATTCCAAAATATCTATTCTTTTGCTTATTCTCCAAGACCTGGCACACCTGCTGCCAAATTGAATGACAATGTACCGCATAGTGTTAAATTAGAAAGGTTGCACTCTCTCCAGAATTTGCAGACATCGATCCAAGAACAGGCCAACAGAGAATGGATAGGAAGAGATGTCCAAGTCTTATATGACGGGAAAAGCAAGAAAGACAACAATATGCTTTCTGGAAGGACAAAAAATAACAAGATCGTCAACTTCTATTGCAGAGAGCCACTTAAGGATAGGATTGTAACGGTCAAGATCAAAGATTCTTCTGTTCATTGTCTCATCGGTGAATTAATCTTAAGCTAAATTTCTTTCTTGACAAGGGGATAGTTTAAAGCTATATAGATATTCCTTAAGTTAGAGGGGGAAGCTTCTGATGCTAATAAAAATGAAAGTGAAAAGCCTTCTCATAGATCCGGTTTCCAACATGCCTATCATAATCCTTCGGGAAGAATCGAGCGAGGAAATACTTCCTATATGGGTTGGAATCTTTGAAGCAAATGCCATTGCAATGCAGCTTGAAAAGATCATTTCTCCGAGACCCATGACACATGATCTCTTAAAAAACATCCTCGATGATTTTCATGTCGGGCTGGAAAAGGTAGTCATCAACGATTTAAAAGAAAACACCTTCTTTGCGACCCTTTATCTCAAACACAACAACTGCTCCATTGAGATTGATTCCCGTCCAAGCGATGCCATCGCTCTTGCGTTGCGCACCAACTCTCCGATCTTCGTGGAAAGCGATGTTCTTCACAAGGCCAAGAATATCGATATTCGTGAGTTGAGCGAAGCCGATCGATTGCGCAAATGGCTCGAAAATGTGGATCCAAAAGAGCTGGGAAAATATGAAATGTAGAGAGCCTGGCAATTAGTTGCGCAATAAAAAGCCTGTTGACAATTAGCCATTCAATATATATTATTATATAAATTTTCCCCTCTGATTTTGGCCTGGTTTTCTTGCCATTCCTTTGAGATGATTATATCAATAACGAATCAAAAAGGCGGCGTTGGAAAAACGACGACTTCTATTAATCTCGCAGCCGCTCTAGCACAGAAGAATTATAAAACTTTGCTTGCGGATCTTGACCCACAGTCCAACTGTTCTCTTTCCTATCTTGATCTATCCCAGATCACTCTTTCAATGTACGATGTTTTTGTGAATCCTAACGTTAAATTTAGAGACATCACATACAAGACGCATGTTAAGAATCTTCATCTCGCTCCATCCCGAATCTCTCTTGCAAAAGCAGAGTCGAAACTTCTGGGCGAATTTGATAGTCATTTCAAGTTAAAGGATAAGATCGATGAAATAAAAGATAACTATGATTATATTATCATCGACACACCTCCAACGCTTGGACTGCTAACTATCAATGCTCTGGTAGCATCTTCCCATCTAATCGTTCCTATTCAATCATCTTACTTCGCTCTTGAAGGAACGGAAGATCTCCTGGAAACCTATGAGAAGATCAGGGCTCGCCCGAATCCCAATCTTCAATTCTTAGGAGTAGTTATTACTCTCCATGATAAGAGAACCATCCTGGCAAGGGACATCAAGAATCAGATAAGGAACGTCTTTGGTGACAAGGTGTTCAAAACGATCATTAGCAAAAGCGTGCGATTGGAAGAGGCACCAGCTTACAAGGAATCCATCTTTACATTCGCGCCAAATTCTTCTGGTGCCCTGGAATACTATAAGCTTTCAGAAGAGGTGATTGGTCGTGTCTAAATTGAGAGGTTTGCCACAAGGAAAAAAATCGAGGACAGAACTGCATTTTGTTGAGGAGCTTCTCTCCTCAAAATCAACCGCGATTGGAAAGTTCATTGACATCTGCAAACTGGATGTCAACCCATTCCAGCCGCGAAAGGACTTTGGCGATTTGAATGAACTTGTAAGTTCCATCAAAGAAAAAGGAGTCCTGGAACCAGTTCTCGTAAGGTCTTTCAAAGGCAAGTATGAGATCATCGCAGGCGAAAGGAGATATCAGGCAAGCAAGATTGCCGGGTTGAAGCAGATTCCGTGCATAGAGATCGACGTTGACGATGGAGGAAGCCTTGAGATCTCTCTAGTCGAGAACCTGCAGAGGAAAAATCTTGATCCTTTTGAAGAAGCAACGGCTCTTCAAAACCTGATCAATTATTTTGATTACACACATGAACAGATAGCAAAAAAATTGGCAAAATCAAGAACATCAATCACCGAGACTCTCTCTCTTAACAAGCTATCCGAGGATATAAAGGACCTTTGTCGGCGTGCCGACATCAGATCTAAATCCATGCTTCTGCAGATAGCGCGATTGAGCAATGAAGAAGATATGAAGCTTCTCATCAAAAAGATCGCCAACGATGGAATGACTCGGGAAGAAGCAAGATCTTTCAAACGAGAAAAGAATAACAATCGCATCAACAACAATATGGCGAAAAGATTTATCTTTCATTACAGACCGGAGAACAGGAGTTTCTCATTAAACATTAGATTCAACAAGCAGCAAGTGCAGAGGGAAGAACTGATCTCGATCCTAGAAGAAATCATTGAAAGAATAAAGAGTGATCCATCCTGCAAAATATGGTGATTGCCTTTAGCCACTTTTGAGACATTTCACCGGCAAAGTCAGGGCATTGAACCAAAGGATATTAGTTTTCGCTTTGTCCTGGTCTATATTTATCCATGCCTAAATACCTTTGATTAATTTGCATATAAGCTATTTCATAAAAGATTGCATAAGCTCGTAATGTTGTTCAAAGGGTCACCATTTAGTTTACATAATATATCTTATCGGACATTAACAGTGATTATCACTCCATATCTTGAAAGCTTATTAAGATGATCGCGTTGGCTCCCCCTTCCGCTGCGGGCGCATGGTGACACTTAGCCTCCCGGATTTTTCCAGCTGATATTTGAAGATATTCTATTTTTTTAGCTGTGGCGGGGGCTATTCTGATAAAATTATGAATAAAAGTGGTAACAGATGATGAAGCTTGACAGGTATATTTTTAAGGAAACACTTTCCCCTGCCCTGATAGGCCTTCTTTTATACACCTTCGTCCTTCTGATGAACCATTTTTTCCTTCTGGCGCGGGAGGCAATCCAGAAAGAGATGCCGTTCTTCCTTGTGCTCAAGCTACTATCACTCGAATTCCCCAAGATCATCGTCCTGACGATACCCATGTCTGTCCTTTTAGGCATTCTCATCGGAGTTGGAAGACTCGTTGCCGATAGCGAAGTCATCGCATGCTATGCCTCAGGAATAGGAAGATTTAAGATTTTTAAAGCAACTTTTTACTTTGCGCTTGTGGCAGCAATCTTATCCCTGCTCATCTATCTCTTTCTCGTGCCAGCATCTGAGTTCGAAGCCAGAAAGACCCGGAACGAGATCTTTCTCAGAAGCGACATCACCAGGGATATCAAACAGAGGATCTTTTACGACAAGATGGAGCAAGTCATAATTTATGCCGACGAGATAAAATCCGACACAAAACTTATGGAAAGGGTCCTAATCAAGCAGGAGGAAACTAAAGAAGAGCCGGAAAAGTTGATACTAGCGGAACGAGGCTTCCTGAGCAATGAACGAGATACAGGAACGATAAAAATCTACCTTGAAGATGGTGAAATTCATATTTTCTCTGCAAAAGAGCCTGACGCTTACAGGATAAATAAGTTTTTTAATCTATCTCTGACATTGAGCAACTATCAGGAGATGATGCAAGTCTTCAGCGCTCCTCCGCAGCGCGGAATCCAGGATTCAAGTGTTGGAGATCTTTACCAGGAGATGAAAAAGATTATGTCATCTCCGGGAGACCCAGCTTCCGCTTTCCGCCTGAGAAGGATCCTGGCCGAGATTAATCAGAGATTTGCCATCCCTTTCGTTTCATTAGCCTTCTGTCTGGTATCATTTCCACTAGCCATGATAAACATAAGAGGTGGCAAAGGCGGGGGATTCGCAATCAGTATCCTTATCATTATCCTTTACTGGGCAACCTTCATTATAGGCCGCGATCTGGCTCTTGAAGATAGGATCCCGGCCTGGCTTGGAATTTGGGGCGCCAATCTTCTCATGCTTCTATGTGGGCTTCTCCTGATCATTGCCGGAAAGGTCAAGTCGTTGAGAAGGATCGATCCGGGTTATTTGATCATCTGGCTTAATAAGATCAAGTTCGTTCTATCTCTCAAGGAAACTCGCGGGAGAGCAGCAAGCTGGCTCGATTTTTCTTTCACCAGAAAACCGGGAAGTAGATCCGGGTATTTCCTGAATGTCATCGACCGCTACATCGTAATCCATTACCTGAAAGTCTTTGTTTTCATAGCGATGACCGTTTACGTGCTTTCCCTCGTCGTTGAACTGAAAGGGATTATAGATTCCGTCATCGAAAGAAAATTTTCCATGTCGATCATTCTGCAGTATTTCAAATACTACACTCCCGGCATGATGAAATATATTATCCCAATCTCATCTATGATGAGTGCCATCGTGACGATCGCCTCACTCTCGAAGCATTCTGAAGTGGTTGCGATAAAATCCTCTGGTATCAGCAGTTACAGGATGATCGTTCCCCTGATCATCGTCTCTTTTCTTTTCAGCGTTCTTTTTTATTTCATGCAGGATTACATTCTTCCCTATACCAATCAAAAGGCTCTTATGATCAAGGACCGGATCGAAGGAAGAAGAGGAAGCAGCTACAGCGCATTTCACGGACGCTGGATGATGGGAGAAGGAAAGAGGGTCTTTCACTATAAAAATTATGAATCGTCTCCTCCCACCTTGATCGGCGTCACGATCCTTGAGATCTGGGAGGATCGATTCACATTGAAAAAGAGGATTCAGGCCGAAGAATTCTCCTGGAATGGAACAAGTTGGAAACTGAAGAACGGATGGGAGAGAAGATTCCTGAAGAATACTGGATACGAACATTTCAACCAAAAAGAATATGCTATAGCGGAAGGATACGATTACTTCGAGCACAAGGAGAGGACCTTTTTTGGTGGTTCCAGGATACCGGAACAGATGAGCTATTTCGAGCTGAGAAAATATGTTCAGAACATGGAACTGGCGGGATACGATACCAGCAGCCTCCGTGTAGGGCTACACGAAAAGATCTCATTCCCGCTGACCTCACTCATCATGGTCCTGATCTCGATACCGTTTGCCTTTCTTATTGGGAAGAAGGGATCTCTTTATGGAGTCGGCATTTCACTCCTCATAATCATCGTTTACTGGGCGGTATTCGCAATATCCAGCGCTCTTGGCCTTGAGGGGATCCTTCCTCCATTCCTTTCCGCATGGGCACCAAACATCATTTTCGGTCTTGCCGGTATCTGGGGCATAATAAATATCCGAACTTGAAAATTTGCTTCGCTCTATTTTATAAAATTAGGATATCGCCTCTTGCATTAACTGTATTTATCAACCCGGCATCTTAAAAGCTTTTTAAATGGAATTAGTGGGAGAGAGATTGGATTCTCACTCTGATATTCTTCTGATCTGGAACCAGGGAAAGCGATTTTTGGAAATATCGAAGTGCCTCTTCATTGTTGCCAATATAAGCGGAAGCCTCTCCGGCCATATTCAAGAGATTGATATTCTGAGACTCATACGATAGCGCTTTTTCTATGAGAGACAGTCCCTTTTGATACTCTTCTCTCTCGAAGTAGTTTCTTGCCATGAGAATCCAGATTTTGATGTTCCCGGGGTCCTTCTGGACGATCCTGTCCAGTTCACGGAGTCCTCTTTCAGATTCTCCGTTCCGGAAATATGCCAGCCCCAAGTTCTTCCTGGCATCCACGTAATCCGGCCTGAGTTGTAGAGCCTTCTGGTACATCTTAATCTCTTCTTCGAACATCCCCTGCTTCCCCAAGGCCACTCCAAGGTTGTTGTAAGGAGATTCATAACCGGGCTGGATCTCTATTGCCTTTTTCCATATATCCATGGCAGGTTTGATCTCACCTCTGTGGAAATAGAGACTCCCGAGATTGTTCATCACGATGGCATTGTTTGGAGCTCTTTCAAGCGCTTTGTTGAAGTACTGAATAGCTTTATTAAGATCCCCACTCTCCTGATATATAAGAGCGATGTTGTTGTAACTGCCGATGAAAAAGGGATCGACATCGATCGCCTTTTCATACCACCGGATGGCCTCTTCATCATATCCTTTCATCTTCCATATGTTTCCGATATTGTTGTAACCTTCCGCATAGTCCAGATCGATCTCAATGGTCTTTCTATACTCCTTGAGCGCCTCTTCAAGTCGCCCCATCCTTTCATAGAGAATTCCCAGGCTGTTAATGGCATCGGCGTAACGGGGTTCGATTGAAAGAGCTATCCTGAAATGTTCTTCTGCTGAATGCAGTTCTCCTTTTTCCATATAGACGTTTCCCAGCAAATTCTCCACTTCCATGTTGTCCGGTTCTCTTCTGAGAACTTCTTTGAAGATGTCGATTGCCCCATCCAGCTCTTTCATGTGCATCTTTGCAATCCCCATGTTGGTCATGGCCGCCGTGAAAGAGGGGTTGATCTCAAGGGCCTTTTTGAACTGTTCGATAGCTTCCTTGAAGTCTCCTCTGTTGATGAGAACCAGACCACGATTGTTGAATGAATTATCGCTATCGGATGATATGTATCCAAGAGATAGAAGTTTTTCCCTTATCTCCTGATCCATATCAGATTCAATGGGAGTCTCTGAAGAGGCAAGGGTAACTTCCCTCTCGTAGGAGTTCGTGAATCTTACAGGATACCTTTCGAGAAAAACCGGATCAAAAAGCTGGATCAAGGTCCGCCCATCCATATCGGCTCCTACCGGGAGTCCATAGAGAGAGAGAACCGTAGGCAGAAGATCGAGAATTCTACCCTCCTCTACGTGCATTCCTCTCCTTATATTTTTTCCAGCAGCAATGAGGATACCGTACCGCTCGTGCCAGAAAGCGGCTTTGCCCATATCTATCCTCGCATCATAGGTAATCGGCCGCTCTCCGCCCACCTTGAATCCATGGTCTGAGCATACGATTATCGTCCAGCTCTCGTCCTTTCGGCTAAGAATCTCTCCAATGACTCCATCTATGTACTCGTAGTAGCGGTCAATTGTGTCGCCGAAGATCTTCATCTCCCTATCGGTAACTCCTGTGATCCTCGGTTTTCTGTATCTCATGAAAAGGTGGCAGACGGTATCCGTACCCTCGAAATAAACAGCTTCCAGATCCGCATTCGTTCTCTCTTCAAGGAACAGGTAGATCTTCCTATAAGTCTCACTTGAGGAATAGAGAGTTTTGAAATCCTCCATCAGCTTTGCTTTCTCTCCTTCAAAATCTTCAGGCATAGCTTCAGGTCCAAAAAATCTTTTGATGTCATCCCATGTCATTTCTTCCGGTCTGACAATCAGAGTTGCTATTTTCGAGTAAAGGCTTGGCGGATATGTTTTCCCTTGTGCAGACTCAACTCTTGACGAGATGCCAAAAAGTTGGTATGCAACTCTGTCGGTAATGATATAACCATTCACGCTTTCAGCCGGCCAAGTCGCCCACCATCCCACGATTCCTACCTTGATACCCAGATCTCCAAGGATTCCCCACATCGCTCTAACCCTTCTTAGATTGCTCGTTACCGGGACTTTTGAGCCCGTTCTCTCGTCAATGGCAAGGAAATCCATGATTCCATGCTTGTCAGGTTTCTTCCCGGTTGCCATAGAGGTCCAAACGATTGGAGATAGAGACGGATTGATTGTGAGAAGTTTTCCAGAGCTTCCCCGATCCCTCAGTTTCTTGAGGTTGGGCAGTCTTCCTGATTCCATCAAGGGATTCAGGATATCCCAGTCCGCTCCATCAAGGCCGATGATCAGGATTTTCGCATCGAGCGGTTTCTGTATGATGTTCAAATCATTCTTGAAAAATACCTTGTTCAGTTTAATAGAGCGGACCTCTATTCCGAAT
This sequence comes from Acidobacteriota bacterium, assembly GCA_040752675.1. Classification (NCBI taxonomy): domain Bacteria; kingdom Pseudomonadati; phylum Acidobacteriota; species Acidobacteriota bacterium. The sequence continues at coordinate 6,246 of JBFMGF010000118.1, read as the reverse complement.
TCCTTCATTTCCTGAACGAGGGACTCTTCCAGTTCGATACAGATCTGAAACCATCTCGTCCTCATCTCGGGATTTGGCATCACAAGTGTTGAAAGGACTCTCTGCATAGAATCGTAGAAGATTCTCGAATCCACAGGATAGTAACCCCTGCTCTTGATGTGCGGATGCGCAAGCGTTATTCTGTCCCCGTCAAATGCAAAAGCGATCTTACCTTCGATAAAAAACTCTGACCCTTCCCTGCTTATGAAGGGCTTTTCAAGTTTTTCAAGCATGGCTTCTCGTTCATGCTTGCCATACCTATAGATAGATAAAAGGGGGAAGAGGGAGTAGCCTACTTTAGTTTTGATGATCTGAGGATTTGAAGAGAAAATACTTGAATCAAGAATATAAAAGTATTCCTTCTGATCAAGAATTCTGACTCCGGAGATAAGATAGAAGATCAGAACGAAAATTAGTAACGCAAGAATCTTCTTCATTATTTTAAAATTATAACATATCGATGTGCAGCCCTCCTGGGCGGACGCGGACGAGGAGCTTGGCCTCGGTGGAAAGAATCGAGCGACGTTGCAAATGTATTTATGAAACATGATACTTGCCATGTGCATTGCAGGTTGTTCATGATAGTGGGTGCTATAATCAAAAAGGCGGGGAACTTTACTTCAAGAGAGAGCTACGTCTAAAGGCTTATGCGCAGTACTATTCGCTCGCCTCATTGTTGCAGCTATCCGCTGCTTTTATCTTATAATAGAAAATATCGCCGCTCGGAGTGTCGTCAAACTCCGTCGTGTATCCATGGGCGGTCGTCCCGATCTTTGTTGTCACATTATTCTTTTCAGTGCCGCGGTACACATTGTATTTAAAAGCACCGGCGGAAGCGGTCCAATCAAGATGAATCGTTGCCCCTTTATCGGGAGTCGTCACTTTCAACGTATTTCCAACTGGATCGGGAGGAGTCGTATTAGTACTCGTTGTGGCTGTAACATCAATACTTATTACACTATTTAAATCCCTGTTAGGCGTTTCAGCGAACTTATCGGCGGAGTCAACGGCTTCTACTATGTACCAGTATTTAGTACTCTTGGAGACATTATCATCCATATAGGTAAGATCCGGGACGTTGTTCAAGTAAGTAGCAGGGCGGTATCCATCAGGATCACTCGTGTAAGCCTTTTTGGTTGGGATGAACGGCGTCCCGTTCGTAGAATCCCATGGGTTCAAAGTCGTTCTGTAGATGTTGTAAGAAACGTTGGGTGAGTCCGTATCTGTAACCTTATTCCATTTCAACATGATTCCCAAACTGCAATCTTTTGCATCTGTTGCAGATTGAATCCCCACAGTCGTATCCCATTTGGGCGGAATCACATCCGCATATCTTACTCCATCCGTCACTACCGCTGATTGCCCACCGCTGTTCCTCACCTCTACGTTCACCAGCCCCCTCTTCCCTCCAGTTGAAGCCGGTGCCTCCGCCAGCAGCTTCCCCTCCGTTATCAGAATCACATCGCTAGATTCCACATTGTCTATGAATACCCTCACCCCTTCCCTGAATCCACTCCCCCTTATCACCACCCAGTCCCCTCCCCTGAAATTTACACCAGAGGGTATTATGCTGCTCACATTCGGAGTCGCCGCATCTGTCGGAATCCCTGAACTCTTGAAGTGATACCCCATATCCACAGTACCACTATCCCCAACTTCATCCGTCCTCGTCGTCAGCGAATCCATCACCTGGTCGCTTGCCGTCCCGCTCCCGCTGTCCAGACAGGGACTGTTAACATCCTGCTCCCCTGTCGCTGCCTGTGAGAGATAATGCTTCCCCAGCGGTCCGCTTGCAAAGAGTGGATCACTGCTGATGTTGCCGCTCCCGGTGAAACCCTCCTGCACATCCGAATAGGTTATCGATATAGTCCCGGGACCGTTATAAACGTCATCACCATTGTTGAAGTATAGGATAGAATTCCTGGTATTTACTGAGGAAGCGTTTGAATCATATACGGTCAGGCCATTACCAAACCAGGATGCTCGGTTCCCGGTCATCGTGGTGTTCGTAATATTGAAGATTCCCTCCCCATCTGAATCCACAAGCAATCCTCCACCGTAAGTTTTTGCCTCATTATCTCTGATGAGATTATTCTTTATATCTGCTTCTATGTAGATAGTTGCATCGTCGGAAAAGAGAACCCCACCGCCCTTTCCCTCTTCTGCTTCGTTCCTGACAATGACGTTATTCTTTATCTGGACCCTGTTGCTCTCGTGGAAATCAGGGTAGATCAGGATGGCTCCGCCCCTTTTCGCCTTGTTCCCCACGATATAGTTGCTCGATATAGCGAAGTCAGGAAGGAGATCGTAAAGGTATGTCTGATAATGCGCGACAGAGACTCCTCCACCATCGTGAAGATCCGTTCTATTTCCAACGATGATATTATTGCTGATCGCGCTGTTAGCCATATTATCGTTGAAGAGAAGGTAGACACCGCCACCCTTTGTTTCGCATCTGTTCCCCGCAATGATGTTGTTCGTAAGTGTGGCATGGTCATCGGTTGATTTAAATGCTCCCCCTGAAGCCACTCTTCTTCCATTGACCATGCTTATTCCATCTACGACAACCGTGGCACCAGTCCCCCAGGTCCGAGCACACAAGTCGTCGTAATCGCCGTCCAGGATTGTGATGTACTGATCAGCATCACGTGAAGTGAAGTTGGTGGACCACCCCCCTGTCATAACGATCCTGTTCCTGAGCCATAGATTCTCCTTGTAAGTACCCTGCTCTAACCTTATCTCTATCGGACCATCATCGGGTGGATTGCTCCCTCCCATTTTTTCATCGATGAGCTTCTGGATGCTTGCCTTCGGTGTAGAAGGGCTTGTCCCGTTGTTGGAATCATTACCGCGGGGGGGTTCAGCGATGTAATATACCTTCTGAATAGCGCAGAAACCGTTGCTTCTTATCGCAAACTTTCCATCAGTGTTTCTTACTTTTACTTCATGGATCCCGTATGTGGTCATATTCGGCGACGTGGCATTGAGGGTCTCTGCATCAACGAAGGTGGTTGTGCAATCTATCCCTTTTATGCTGACAGTAGCTCCGCTCTTAAAATTCGTTCCCTTGACAGTGAATGAGGTTCCTCCTGATGGTGGGCCCCAGTTGGGCATGATCGTCTCAATGGTAGGAGTCTGTGAATAGACCAGTGAAACAAGAAGAATCAGCACGGATATGAACAAAAAAGAAGATCTTATTTTAATTTTCATCTTACCTCTCCACCTTGCATTTCTCATTGAAGATATAAATCATAGAGGTCCAGGCATTCTTTACTTGCCTGTTCAATATTTACCTTCACTCATTTGCTTCGTTTCCAGGAGGATTGCCTGAAGGATTGCAGCTATCCGTCGCCTTGATCTTATAAAAAAACATGTCGCCTGACGGAGGAGTATCATCGTATTCCGTTGTATAGCCGTTGGTTATGGTTGTGATCCTGTTGCTGGCATTCCCCACGTTGGTTTTATCCGTGCTTCTGTAAATGTTATACTTGAATGCTCCGGCTGAAGCCATCCAGTCAAGGTGGATCTTGTCACCGGTTCCTTTCGTCACTTTTAAAGTATTGCCAACGGGTTCTGGCGGAGTCGTATCCGAAGAATTTGTCGTCGGGATCGTCCCCGATTCTGTACTGATAACGCTGTTCAGCTCCCTGTTGGGGGTTTCTCCATATTTGTCCGCAGAATCAATTGCCTCCACGATATACCAGTATTGTACACTCTTAGACACATTCGTATCTAAATAGGTCAAGTCCGGAACATTCGTGAGATATGTTGCAGGACGGTAACCACCTGGATCGCTTGGATAAGCTTTCTTTGTCGGGATGAACCTGTAATCTGAGGTTGTATCAAATGGATCCTGAGTTGTTCTATAGATGTTGTAAGAAACGGGAGAAGAATCTGTATCTGTAGCCCCGAACCATTTTAAGACAATCCCCAAACTGCAATCTTTTGCATCTGTTGCAGATTGAATCCCCACAGTCGTATCCCATTTGGGCGGAATCACATCCGCATATCTTACTCCATCCGTCACTACCGCTGATTGCCCACCGCTGTTCCTCACCTCTACGTTCACCAGCCCCCTCTTCCCTCCAGTTGAAGCCGGTGCCTCCGCCAGCAGCTTCCCCTCCGTTATCAGAATCACATCGCTAGATTCCACATTGTCTATGAATACCCTCACCCCTTCCCTGAATCCACTCCCCCTTATCACCACCCAGTCCCCTCCCCTGAAATTTACACCAGAGGGTATTATGCTGCTCACATTCGGAGTCGCCGCATCTGTCGGAATCCCTGAACTCTTGAAGTGATACCCCATATCCACAGTACCACTATCCCCAACTTCATCCGTCCTCGTCGTCAGCGAATCCATCACCTGGTCGCTTGCCGTCCCGCTCCCGCTGTCCAGACAGGGACTGTTAACATCCTGCTCCCCTGTCGCTGCCTGTGAGAGATAATGCTTCCCCAGCGGTCCGCTTGCAAAGAGTGGATCACTGCTGATGTTGCCGCTCCCGGTGAAACCCTCCTGCACATCCGAATAGGTTATCGATATAGTCCCGGGACCGTTATAAACGTCATCACCATTGTTGAAGTATAGGATAGAATTCCTGACGCTGAAGGTCGATGTGTTTGTGTCATAAACTGCGATCCCGTCCCCAAACCAGCTTGCGCTATTTCCTGCTATGGTGTTCTGAGTTATGGTGAAGGACCCCTCGCCATTTCCATCAACCAGCAATCCGCCGCCATAAGACTTTGCTTCATTGTTCCTGATCAAGTTATTCTTTACGTCGGCTATCAGATTTATGGTGGTCTCGTCAGCAAGAAGGATTCCACCTCCTTTGCCCCCCTCCGCCTTGTTCTTCACAATGAGATTATGCTTTATCTTTACCCTGTCATACTCGTTGAAATCGGGATATATCCAGATTCCTCCTCCCCTTCGAGCTTTATTGCCAACGATATAGTTGCTCGAAATAGCTGCATCCGGTATGAAGGAGTACGGATACGTCCCGTATGGGAAGATTCCTATGCCTCCGCCATTGTGATAATCGGCGCGGTTCCCGACAATGATGTTGCTGCTTATGATCGTGTTATACATGTCGTTGTTAAACGTCATGTAAATAGCACCGCCATTCATTTCTGCCCTGTTCCCTGCAATCACATTGTTTGTTATAGTCGAGTAATCATCTAGAGAATAGTAGGCACCTCCGTACTGGATCCTCCGACCGTTGATCATCGTGATCCCGTCCATCGTAATCGTAGCGGCAAATCCCCAGCTCCTCGCACACATGTCATCATAATCGCCGTCCAAGATTGTTATGTACTGGTCTGGATCCCGTGATGTAAAGTTTGTAGACCATCCGCCGGTGAGGATAATTCTTCTCCTCAGCCAGAGATTCTCTTTGTAGGTTCCCTGTTCCAGTCTTATCTCTATCGGACCATCATCGGGTGGATTGCTCCCTCCCATTTTTTCATCGATGAGCTTCTGGATGCTTGCCTTCGGTGTAGAAGGGCTTGTCCCGTTATTGGAATCATTACCGCGGGGGGGTTCAGCGATGTAATATACCTTCTGAATAGCGCTGAAAGCACTATTCCTGTACGCATACTTTCCATCCGGATTATTGACTCTGACCTGATAGATGCCATATGTGCCCATGTTGGGGGATGTTGCATTTAGCGTTTCTGGATCTACAAATATCGTAGTGCATTCAATTCCGTTAATTAAGACTTTGGCTCCACTCTTAAAATTCGTTCCTTTGACGACAAAATCTGTACCTCCTGCGGGAGGCCCCCAATTTGGAATGATAGTCTCGATTGTAGGGCTTTGCGAGAATGCGGGCAGGAAAAGAATAAAAAATAAAGAAAAAGTAAGGCAGGATTTAATCTTACGTGACATCACGCTCCTCCAAGTCAGCCCATCTATAGCCCATGGTTATTTGAAGGTTAAGGTAACCAACCAATTGCAAGTATTTCATATACATTTAAAATAAAAAAAGTCAAGCTTAAAATCCTGCTTGTAAGTCATTTAAAAACAATGACTTATAATTGTAAACTTATGCTTATTCAGCAATCATTGAAATATTATCAAAAAGGGCTCATCAGACATTCCAATGGGTAACTGGATAAAGTTGTAGACCTCCGCAATGGAAATAAATGGCTGTCTTGAAATGTTCCCTGTTCCTAAAACCACAAGCCATCTTTTTAATGGTTTGAATCTTG
>JBFMGF010000117.1 GCA_040752675.1 Acidobacteriota bacterium | reverse complement strand
TTGCTCACCGTCCAAGGTTGTGCAAGACCCAAAAGATAGCAATAAAGTTCTGTGTCGTACATGGCTCCATTCCTCCTTGGAGCCATTTTACTTTATGGAATCACCCACTTGAAAGCCGGAAGAGCCTCAAAAAGAGATTTTGCAGGAACAGGAATAATGATGATTGTCAGGAAACAATAGAGGAATTTCAGAAACTTAAGTCCCCTCCGTCCAGGTCGATAGGTATCTTCTCTGGCCTGTTGAAAGAGTATCTATCTTGATACCCATGGTGCTCAGCTTGAGCCTTGCCACTTCTTGATCGATCTTCTCCGGAACGGGATATACCTTCCTCTCAAGTCGCGAATGATTTTTGACAAGATATTCAATGCAGAGAGCCTGATTCGCAAAGCTCATGTCCATGACGACGGCCGGATGTCCTTCCGCAGAGGCCAGATTGATGAGTCTTCCCTCCCCTAAAAGATAGATCTTCTTGCCATTCCTTAATGCGAACTCTTCGACGAAACTCCTGATAGTCTTCCTTGATTTTGATAGCTTTTCAAGTGCCGGGATATCTATCTCGACATTGAAATGCCCGGAGTTTGCTATGATGGCTCCATCTTTCATTTTCAGGAAATGCTCTCTCCTGATGATATGCTTATTTCCTGTGACCGTGATAAAGACATTACCTATCCTGGCAGCCTCTGACATAGGAAGCACCCTGAAACCATCCATTACAGCCTCAAGCGCTCGGACAGGGTCAACTTCCGTGATGATCACGTTGGAACCCATCCCCTTCGCCCGCATCGAAACCCCTTTTCCGCACCAACCGTATCCGCTCACGACGACGGTCATACCCGCGAATAGAAGGTTGGTTGCTCGCAAAATTCCATCGATTGTGCTCTGTCCCGTCCCATACCTGTTATCGAAAAAATGTTTCGTCTGGGCATCGTTCACGGCTATGATAGGATACTGCAGGACTTTCTGTTCGGCCATGCTTCTCAACCTGATGACGCCTGTCGTCGTTTCCTCCGTCCCGCCGATGACATTTTTTAAGAGCTTCCTCTTATTCGTATGGAGGACCGTGACCAAGTCAGCTCCATCGTCCATCGTTACTTCCGGTTTGATGCTTAGGGCGGAGACGATATGCCTGTAATAGGTCTTATGGTTCTCCCCTTTTATTGAAAAGGTCTTTATCCCAAAATCTTTCACGAGCGAGGCGGCCGCATCGTCCTGCGTGGAGAGAGGGTTTGAAGCACAAAGAGCAACGTCCGCTCCTCCGGCTTTCAGCGTCCTTGCCAGATTGGCAGTTTCAGAGGTGATATGGAGGCATGCAGAAATTCTGATTTCACGCAGAGGTTTCTCTTTTGCAAATCTTTCTCTTATCCTGTGGAGAACGGGCATCATCCTGTCAGCCCATTCGATCCTCTTCTTCCCATCCGCCGCAAGTTTCAGGTCCTTGACATCGTATTTCATGAAACCCCCTTAGAGTCCCGCTTCTTTCCGAAGGATCTCGGCCACATCGGTCACTTCCCAGGTGAATCCCTCTTCGTCACGGCCAAAATGCCCGTAGGCTGCCGTCTTCCTGTATATTGGTCTTCTCAGCCTCAGATAGTCGATGATGGCTCTCGGAGTCAGGCTGAAATGTTCCTTGATGAGATGGACGATCCTTTCTTCTGGCAATTTCGCCGTGCCGAAGGAATTAACCATGATGGATACTGGATCAGCCACACCTATGACATATGCAAGCTGAATCTCAAATTTATCAGCAATCCCTGCAGCAACAACGTTCTTCGCAATATGTCTTGCCATATAAGATGCCGAACGATCGACTTTCGTTGGGTCCTTCCCTGAGAAGCATCCTCCACCATGATGACCAACGCCGCCATAAGTGTCCACGATTATCTTCCTGCCGGTCAATCCAGTATCCCCCTGAGGACCGCCGATGACGAATCGACCCGTCTGATTGATGAAGATCTTTGTATTGCTGTCCATGAGATGGGCCGGGATGACCGCACAGATTACCTTCTCCGTGATTCCCTCCTTGAGATCGTCGTTGCTGACTTTATCGCTGTGCTGCGAGGCTATTATGACCGCATCGACTCTTACGGGTTTATCTCCATCGTATTCAATTGTGACCTGTGACTTCCCATCGGGTCTCAAGAAATCGAGGCTGTTATTCTTTCTGCATTCTGCTAATCTTCTCGTCAACTTATGCGCAAGCATGATGGGCATCGGCATGAGCTCGAGGGTTTCACGGCAGGCATATCCAAACATCATTCCCTGATCGCCTGCACCTCCATGGTCAACTCCCTGGGCGATGTCCGGGGACTGCTCGTCGATTGTAGATATGACTGCACAAGTATCACAATCGAAACCATACTTGGCTCTGGTGTAGCCGACTTCTCTTATCAAGTTTCTCGCCACTTTGGGGAAATCCACGTAGCATTCCGTGCTGATCTCCCCTGCTATCACTACGAGCCCTGTCGTGACAAGCGTTTCGCAGGCCACTCTGCCCATCGGATCTTCTTCCAGGACTGCATCAAGGATGGAATCGGATATCTGGTCTGCGATCTTATCGGGATGCCCTTCCGTGACCGATTCTGACGTAAAAAAATACCTTCCCTTTTTAATCATAATTGTTGACCTCCGACTTCTTACGCATCGCTTGTGCGTTTAAATTTTGTAAATATAGCAGAGAGCAAATACCAAGTCAATTTCCGCCATGGGGCAAGAATTCCAGATCCTGTATCACATAAGCTCAGCATTTCTAAAAGTTGCAATAATTGAGGAACTAAAATTGACGAAACTTCTCTCGCTATATAGTTGGAGTTTGCTTGCTCAGGTCCTGGAGTTCGTGCTGCTTCCCTTGATTCTTATCTTGACACTTCCCTTTCCAAGCAGCTCTTCCACTTCGCTGATAAAATCCTTACTCGGCGATACGAGAAAGTTTGGAGAGGCCTTGAGGTGGATCTGATAATGCTGTGGGTAGATTAACAAAAAACTTGCCGAACAATTCCCCCTGTAAAGTTCGAAGATCGTGTTCAGCTTGCTTACGATTTCTTCGTCGGTGCCTGTGGTCATGACCTTGATCAGAACTGATTCCGCTTGTTTCTCCCGGACCTCACTTAGAGGGTAGATCTGTTCCAAAAGGATTTTAATCTTTTCCTCTTCTGCTTCGACCGTTCCTCGCAGAAAGACTGGCAGGTCATTCTCAAGAATTCCCTGATATCTCTTGTACTTCTCGGGAAGGACGACCACCTCGACGAATCCCTGGAGGTCTTCAAGTGTAAAAGCTGCCATCATATCCCCCTTCTTCGTCTTTCTTCTCCGCAACGCCGTCACGATCCCTCCCAGGGTGACTTCCTGAGCATTCCCAACTTCCATCAAGGAGGATGTCGTATGAGTGCAAAAATCTCTCAGTTCTTGCAAATAATCGTTCAGTGGATGCCCCGTGATATAAAAACCCAGCGTCTCCTTCTCATATGACAGGAGAACGTTATCCTTCCATTCTTCAATCTCCGGAAGAGGCTGCTTCCATTTTACTGAACCCAATCCAGCCGCGGCGAAGAGCGACTTCTGCCCGGATTCCCTTTCAGCACTGGTCTTCTGGGCACACTCGATCGCACTGTCCATCACTGAAAATAGCTGTGCTCGCCTGACTCCCAGCGAGTCGAAGGAACCTGACTTGATGAGAGATTCCAGGACTCTCTTGTTAGCCAGTCTCAGGTCAACCTCCGAACAGAACTGGAAGATCGAATCAAATCGGCTAACTCTTTTCCTGGCTTCGAGAATGGAAGTAATGGCCCCCTCGCCGACATTCTTGATGGCAGCCAGCCCGAACCTTATACTGTTCCCCTCAACGGTAAAATCTAGATCGCTCGAATTGATATCCGGAGGAAGAATTTTGATTCCCATCTCCCTGCATTCGTTGATGTACTTAGCGATCTTGCCTGTGTTCTCTTTTTCGCTGGTCAGCAGCGCTGCCATGAAATGAACGGGATAATGGGCTTTCAGGAATGCTGTTCGATATGCGATCAGGGCGTAAGCTGCCGAATGCGATTTATTGAAGCCGTAACCCGCAAAGTTTTCCATCAGATCAAAAATCCTCTCGGCCTCATCGGTGCTGACCCGGCGTTTCCGAGCCCCGCCAACGAATCTATCACGCTGAGCCTTCATCTCGCTCATTTTCTTCTTGCCCATCGCTCTCCGCAGGATATCCGCTTCACCCATGGAGAAGTTTCCCAGGGCGCTTGCGATCTTCATGACCTGCTCCTGATAGACGATGACGCCGTAAGTTTCATCGAGAATCTCCTTCAACTGCTGATTCTCCGTTTCGAATTTCCTCTTCCCGTGTCTTCCCCTGATGAAGTCATCGATCATTCCACTCTTTATGGGACCTGGCCGGTAGAGAGCATTCATGGCAATGAGATCTTCAAACCGCGACGGCTTGAGCTTCCTGAGGATATCCTGCATCCCGGATGATTCAAACTGGAATACGCCGCTCGTCTGGGCTCTGGAAAATAGTTCGTATGTAGTGGAATCATCCAGATGAAACTCCTCCGGAATGATCCGCTCCCCAAGATCCTCCTGTACCATCCTGACGACGTCATCGATCAAAGTCAGCGTCTTCAAGCCAAGGAAATCCATTTTGAGGAGACCGATCTCCTCGATCTCATCCTTGGCATACTGGGTGGTCGTTTCTTCATTTGTGGTTTTATACAGAGGAGTGTATTCCGTGATTGACCTGGGAGCGATGACGACTCCCGCCGCATGCGTGGATGCATGTCTTGTGAGACCCTCCAGCTTCCTCGCCACATCGATTAACTCGCGGATCACCGAATCCCTTTTATATACATCTTTAAGCTGGGGAACGGTCGCCAGCGAACTGTCGATGGTGGCATCCAGCTCAGGAGGGATCATCTTGGCTATCCTGTCGACATCGGCATAGGGAATGTCAAGCCCCCTTCCGACATCTCGGATGACTCCTCGCGCCGCCATCGTCCCGAAAGTGATGATCTGCGCCACGTTCTCTCTGCCGTATTTCTCCATTACGTACTCGATCACCTTCGATCTCCCCTTAAAGCAGAAATCTATATCGATGTCAGGAAGCGTAATGCGTTCGGGGTTCAGAAATCTCTCGAAGAGGAGGCCATACTGAAGGGGATCGATATCGGTGATCCTGAGGCAGTAGGCTACGAGGCTACCGGCTGCAGAACCTCTCCCTGGACCGACGGGTATTTTGTTCTCTCGGGCGAACTTTATGAAATCCCAGACAATCAGGAAGTATCCCGGAAACTTCATGTTCAAGATCATCTGGATCTCGTTATCCAGTCTCTTTTTGTATTCCCCCCTGCTGAATCTCAAGGGAGCCGCTGCCCCCTTTTTCTGAAGTTCATTCATTCTTTCCTGAAAGCCCCTGTGGACCATTTCGATGAAGTACTGCTCGACCGTATATCCTTCAGGTATTTTAAATTCTGGCAGATGATAGCCGGATTGATCCATGAGCAGGTTGCACTTCTCGGCAATCATGAGCGAGTTTTCAACCGCTTCAGGGATCCATTTGAAGAGCATCCTCATCTCATCAGGCGATTTGAAATAGTGTTGTTCCGTATACTTCAGCCTATCCCTGCTCTTGATGTTCGTTCCAGTCTGGATGCAGATCAGAACGTCATGGGCAAAGTAATCATCGGCGTTGAGAAAATGACAGTCATTTGTGGCCACCAGTGGGATTTTTGTCTTCTTGGATACCTCCAGCAGGAGAGGATTGACGATCTTCTGGTCCGGAACGGATTGATCCTGGATCTCCAGGAAGAACCTCGGCTCTCCAAAGATCTCCCTGTACTCCCCGGCAACCCTGCAAGCCTTCTCGAGCTGCCGGGAGGCAAGAAGCATGGGGATCTCTCCGGCAAGGCAGCCGCTCATCGCGATCAACCCTTCGGAATGTTCTGCAAGCAGTTCCTTATCCATCCTGGGTCGATAGTAAAACCCCTCTAGGAATCCTGCCGAGACGAGCTTGATGAGATTCTTGTACCCTGCATGGTTCTCTACAAGAATTGTCAGATGGAAATAAGGTTTCTTTCCGAGAGAAGCCTGGTTAGGAGATTTGTCGAATCGGCTTCCCGGAGCGATGTAAGCCTCACAACCGATTATCGGCTTGATCCCTTTCTCCATCGCCTTCTTATAAAACTTTATGACGCCGAACATATTGCCGTGGTCCGTTATGGCCACGGCACCCATGTTGAACCCGATCGCCTTCTCAATCATCTCGTCGATGCGACAGGCGCCATCGAGAAGAGAGAAGGGGCTATGATTGTGAAGATGAACGAAACTACCTTGACGCGTCATTCTATTCCCATTCTACCGTTGAAGGGGGTTTCGTGGAAATGTCATAGACGACTCGATTCACTCCCCTCACCTCGTTGACAATCCTGGTAGAAACTCTTCTCAGAAAGTCATGAGGAAAGCCGAACCAGTCCGCCGTCATGAAATCTAGCGTGTGAACGGCTCTCAGGGCCAGGACATTCTCGTAAGTCCTTGCGTCCCCCATGACACCGACGGTCCTGATCGGAAGCAGAACGGCAAAAGCCTGGGATACTTGGTCGTAGAGGCCGCTCTTCTTCAACTCTTCAATGAAGATTGCATCCGCCTCCTGAAGGACTTTGGCCCTCTCCACCGTCACTTCGCCTATGATTCTCACTGCGAGACCTGGTCCCGGAAAGGGATGCCTCTTGAGAAACTCGGCATCCAGCCCCAGCTCGATGCCGAGTCGGCGGACTTCATCCTTGAATAGTTCCGACAGGGGTTCCACCAGATTCAAGGTCATCTCCTCTGGAAGCCCGCCCACATTGTGATGTGTCTTGATGACGGCGGAAGGACCTTTCACGGAAGAAGATTCGATCCTGTCTGGATAGATTGTCCCCTGCGCGAGGAATTCCAGATCACCGATCTTATCCGCTTCTCTCTCAAAGATCTCTATAAACTTGTTTCCGATGATTCGTCTCTTCTGCTCGGGATCATCCACTCCCTGGAGGGCATTGAGAAATTCGTTGGATGCATCAACATGCTGAACGTTCAGGTGAAATTTCATCCGGAACCTGTTCAGCAGCTCTTCGGCCTCGTTCTTCCTCAGCAGCCCGTTATCCACGAAGATGCATGTTAGCCTTTCTCCGATCGCCCTGTGGACAAGAAGAGCCGTAACGGCCGAGTCTACGCCGCCGCTAAGCGCGCAGATGACTTTCCCTTTTCCAACCTTCTCCTGGATATCCCTGACGGAATCTTCAAGAAATTTTGCCATGTTCCAGTCTGCCCGGCAAGCACACACTCCAAAGAGGAAGTTCCTGATCATGGTCATACCGTTTTCCGTATGATTGACCTCCGGGTGAAATTGTATTCCGAAGATCTTCTTCTCATAATCTGCGATGGAGACGACAGGATTAGATTCTGAGCGAGACGTGATAGTGAATTTCTTGGGAACCTCTTTGACCCTGTCGCCATGGCTCATCCATACGATCTGAATCTCATCCAAGCCACGGTAAAGTGAATTCTCCCGGATAATCTTTATCTCCGTCTTTCCATATTCCCTTTCCTTGCCTCTTTCCACCGTTCCACCAAGCATACGTGCAATGATCTGCATCCCGTAGCATATTCCTAAAACTGGAATGCCCAGATCAAGGATCCTCAGGTCAAGGCTGGGCGAACCTTCCCTGTAAACGGAATCAGGACCACCGGAAAGGATAATCCCGGCTGGTTTCTCCTTCAGTATCGATTCCAGCGGGAGATCATGCCTTGAGATTTCGCAATAGACTCTAGCCTCCCTGACTCTCCTGGCAATGAGTTGTGTGTACTGCGAGCCGAAGTCCATTATCAAGATTTTCTCTGCATGTTTCATGATAGATCCCAAATCAGCTTTTCAAGGATGGTCTCTTCGGGAAGACCCGATCTTATCAATCGCTCGGCTTCGAAAAGGAGCCGCGGTATCCTGAGGATCTTTTTCTCGTCAATCGATCTGATATTCTTGAGCGTCTCCTGAATATAGAATCGGAAACCGGCTGCTTGTGCAGCTTTTGTTTCATCGGCTCCCTCCGAGATCATCCTCTTCACAAGAGCGGCCTTCGAGAAGAAGTTATCAAGATGCCAGAAGAGGAGAGGCTGCGGCTGATCCATGTTCAGAAGGCTCCTCAGAGTCTCCGTGGCCTTCATCCTGTTTCCTGAACAGATATGATTGATGAGTGCATAGACATCGAAGAACCTGTTGTCCGCCGCGATTCTCCTGATATCTTCTATTGTAATCTCCCCTCCTTTTGTTTTAAAGCTGGATATCTTCTCGCATTCTCGAGCGATGGTCATTCGATCCATGCCGCAGATCTCCGCCAGCATCTGAGCGGCATCGCTTTTGATCTTCAGACCACTTATGCGAAAGATTTCCTCCTTCAGCCATTTGAGGATCTCTTCACCCCTCCCTTTCTTTCTCTTTTCCCCTTCTACAAAGACTCCTCTGCTGCATCCATCCAGAAAATCGCTCGATCTGCCCTTCTTGAAGAGCTTCAGGAGGTCTCTCACTCCATCTCCAGTACCCTCATCCTTTGATCCCTTCACATTCAGAGAATTCGCGGCTACGACGAATGTCGTTCTGGAAGAGGCTCTTTGAAAATATTCGATTAGAGCCGGGGAATCGCTGCGAAGGAATTCACCATGATATCTGAGGACGATGAGCTTCCCTTCCGAAAACATTGGAAGGTTGAGAGCGGAATCCAGCACTGCATAAAGGTCGATTTCATCACGATGGTACGTTTCAAGGCTGGATCCCTTCTTCATTGCCTGCTCTTTCAACTTGGAGATCAGTTCTTCCAACTCATATTCTTCCTCGCATACAAGGAAGAAGAAAATCGTCTCCTTCACCATCCCAGTCATTCAGAACCCCTCGAGAAGGGATGTTACAAGCGATCGCGCAAAACTGCCGGCAATTCTTTCGATAGCCACGATCTCTTGGTCAAAGAAGTCTATCTCGCTTTCTGGAATATCAAATTGTTCGCGGTAGAGGAAATGCTCCTGGTTCCAGATGACATTTCCGTCAGCACTATCCGTTAGCTTAGCCCTCACGGAGATGCTTACTTCAACTACTGTTGCTCGCCCTTCCGGATTAAACTGGATCGGGTTCGTTGAAAAAGAAGAAATTGCACCCTCCAGAAATGCATCCGAGTTCTCCCTGCTGGAGATCACTCTGTATTTTCCCCTCTTGGTCAGTTCCTTCGTAATGCTCTCGGTGATCCTCTGTTCTATTTCAGATCTTTTCGTCTCATTGACGAAAGGGATGACGGCAATCCTTTTGATATTCGGTGGGAGGAAAATGTTTTGCCCTGCAAGGCGGTAGCCGCAGGATGTCAAAAGCAGAAGCGAAACGATGGATATCAATCTTTTCATTTGTGTTTCCTCACCGGACGACTATATTGAATAACTTATCCGGAATATAGATCTTCTTGACTATGCTCTTGCCTGCCAGGAAGAGCCGGATCCTGTCATCCTCCTGGGCCCGCGTGAATACATATTCCGCGGATGATCCTCTGGGGGCGACGATCTTTCCTCTTAACTTTCCATTGACCTGGATGACGATCAGGACACTCTCTTCCTCAAGGAGTCTTTCATCCGCTACAGGCCAGCTCTGCCCGTTAGCCAGGCCCTTCCCTCCAAGGCTCTCTCTCATCTCCTCCGCAAAATGCGGGGCAAAGGGGACGAGTAACAGCGAAATGGCCTGAAGAGATTCCTTGATCGCCATTAACTCCACCATGGAAAAACCCTCTCTCTCATAGAAGAGGTATAGTTCGTTGACGAGCTCCATGATAGCCGCGATAGCCGTGTTGAAATGCATCCTCCTGTCGATATCGCCGGTGACTTTGAAGATAGTCTGATGCGTCTTCCTCCTGAGCTTCAACGCATTATCTCCTGCTTCTATTCCGGAAAAGTCGATATTCACATCCTTCAGCCGTTTTTCAAATTTGTACAGAAGCCTCCAGACTCTGGATAGGAAGCGGAAAGAGCCTTCGACACCCTGATCACTCCATTCCAGATCCCGTTCCGGCGGAGATGCAAAGAGTGAGAAGAGTCTGGTTGTATCGGCACCGTATCTTTCTATCATCTCGTCGGGTGTCACCTCGTTCCCCTTGCTCTTGGACATCTTCTGCCCGAAGCGGATGACCATTCCCTGAGTGAACAGCTTCTGAACAGGCTCGCCATACCTGATCAGCCCTATGTCCCTCATGAACTTTGCAAAGAAACGACAGTAGATGAGATGCATTGTTGCATGTTCGATCCCTCCGATGTAGAGATCGATCGGGAACCAGTAATCCGCGACGTCCCTGGAAAAAGGGGCATTCTGATTGAGAGGATCGCAGTAGCGGTAGAAGTACCAGGATGAATCGATGAAGGTATCCATGGTATCTGTCTCTCTCTTTGCGGCTTTCTCGCATTTTGGACATTTCACATTCAGGAAACCAGGGGCTCTTTCAAGAGGAGAAGAACCATAACCTTCTATGACGACCTGATCGGGAAGGATGACTGGAAGCTCATTTTCGGGAACGGGAACGATCCCACAATCCTGGCAGTAGATCACTGGGATCGGCGTTCCCCAGTACCGCTGACGTGAGATCCCCCAGTCCTTTAACCTGTAACTGACCTCAAAATTTCCAAAACCGTTCTCTTTCGCATATCGGGTCATCTTCCCGCGTGCTTCATCGCTTCTCAACCCGCTGAACGATCCTGAATTGATGAGGATTCCATCCTCGATGAATGCCCGTTTCATCGGGATGTCGATTTGATCTTCAGATTCAGGCCTGATGACCTGCCTGATCTCCATCCCGTACTTCTTTGCAAAATCGAAATCCCTCTGGTCATGAGCGGGAACCGACATGACGGCTCCTGTTCCGTATTCCATCAGAACGAAATTGGCGACCCAGATCGGGATCCGTTCTCCATTGAAAGGATTAATCGCATATCGTCCAGTGAAGACACCCACTTTCTCCACCTCTTCCGAGAACCTGTCGACTAAACTCTTCCGCAGTTGCTGCGTAACGAATTCTTGAACACGCTGTTCAGCAGGCAACCCACGGGAGATAACCTTCAGGTCAGGATGCTCAGCAGCCATGACGAGAAAGGTAGAACCAAAGATTGTATCGATCCTGGTTGTGAAGATGTCTATCTTCTTATCCAATCCCTCAACCTGGAAAGAGACACTGGAGCCTTCACTTCTTCCTATCCAGTTCTGCTGCATCGTGATAACCCGCTCCGGCCAGCTCTGCAGATGGTCAAGCTCCTGGAGAAGTTCTTCCGCATAATGGGTGATCTTCAGAAACCATTGATTGAACTCTCTCTTCGTCACTGAACGGCCGCACCGCCAGCATCCTCCATCCTCCACCTGCTCATTGGCCAGGACGGTCTGACAGGACTTGCACCAGTTCACCGCCCTCCTTCCCCTGTATGCTAACCCTCTCTCCAGCAGCTTCAGGAAGAACCACTGGTTCCATCGGTAATATTCCGGGAGGCAGGTTGTCACTTCACGGCTCCAGTCATACCCGAAACCAAGTCTCTTTATCTGCTTTCTCATGTGATCGATGTTGTTCAGCGTCCAGGACTTCGGATGCGTCTTGTGCTTGATGGCGGCATTCTCCGCCGGCATCCCGAGAGCATCCCATCCCATGGGATGGAGGACATTGTATCCCTGCATCATCTTGAACCGCGCCATCGCATCGCCAATGGAGTAGTTTCTTACATGCCCCATGTGAATCCTTCCCGAAGGATACGGAAGCATCTCGAGGCAGTAGAATTCCTTCTTTCCAGGAGTTTCGGAGACCTTGAAAATCTTCTCATCTTCCCAGCGTTTCTGCCACTTGATCTCTAGTTCTTGAAATTCGTATTGTTCCTTCATTTTCACCGCTCAAGATAAAAGAAACATCATCTCATGGAATGGGAAAGACCCATCTGCATGAGACCCGCCTCAGCCGCGGAATCATTCACTCCTGTCTGGAATCGACGGGCGTTCGTTTCGATGCGATGATACCATTTTCGATCTTCTTTTTCACCGCATCGAGGATGCCGTTGACGAAAGACCCCGATTCTTCGCTCCCGAATTTCTTCGCCACCTCGATCGCTTCGTCGATGATGACAATGAGCGGGGTCTGCAACTCGAACAGAAACTCATAGATGGCCATCCTCAAGATATTCCGGTCCACAATGGCCATCCTGTTCAATCTCCAGTGTTCGGCATTTGCTGCAATGATGTTGTCTATCTGCTGGAGATCTTCTCTTACGCCGTGAACTATTCTCTCCGTAAAGTCTCTAACATCTTGAAGATCATTCTTATCTTTCCAGAAGAAAGGAAAAATGTCTTCAATGCTATGTCCTGAGACGTCGATCTGAAAAAGTATCTGAAGAGCGTACTCCCTCCCTTTTCTTCTGAACCCCATGGCCTAAGCCTTCGCGGCACGATAGAGATTGGCCATTTCAATTGCGGACAGTGCTGTCATCCATCCCTTGTTCCCGGATTTGGCGCCCGCCCTCTCTATTGCCTGATCGAGATTCTCAGAAGTAAGCACGCCAAAAATGACCGGCATTCCTGTCTCCATCCCCACCGAAGCAATTCCTTTAGTCACTTCAGCACTCAAGAAATCGAAATGCGGCGTCTCCCCTCGGATCAGGACACCCAGACAGATGATCGCATCGTGCTTCTTTGTATCTGCGATCCTCTTTGCAAAGAGAGGGATCTCAAAGCAACCGGGAACTTTGAAGATCGAGA
This sequence comes from Acidobacteriota bacterium, assembly GCA_040752675.1. Taxonomy (NCBI): domain Bacteria; kingdom Pseudomonadati; phylum Acidobacteriota; species Acidobacteriota bacterium. The sequence continues at coordinate 45,880 of JBFMGF010000117.1, read as the reverse complement.
TATTCTTCTCCTCCGCTCCATGCCTCTCGAGGCAGTCGAGAGCCCCTTCCAGCAGCCTCTCAGAAACAAACTCATTAAAACGGCTTACGATGATGCCAAACCTCAGATTCTTGGCATCGAGGTTTCCCTGAATGACCTTAGGCATCGTTTCCTCCTGTAAAAACTGGGATTTATTTTAATTCAGTATAGAGAGGATGTCTACCAAAGTCAACATGAGCATTGAGTCACAAATCGAAAGGAAAGCTTGGTCGCGGCACAAGAAATGAGAGACACAATACTTCTAAAAGCAGGTCATTTTCTTGAATTGGCGGTATCGTTCTTTGATGTCCCGGAAAGCGAGATTCCTGAATGAATCGAGACTGAAATTTTGCACGTCGAAGGATGCCATGATGCTACCGTGTATGATGGCCTGGCGGAGAGTCAATTCTGTGATATTTCTTTTCGTCGAGAGATAGCCGACGAATCCTCCTGCAAAGGAATCACCGGCCCCAGTGGGATCAATGACCCTTTCCACCAGAAAAGCTGGAACCACAAAGAGCTTCCCTTTATGGATCATCATGGCGCCATACTCTCCCCTCTTGACAACGACTGTATGCGGCCCCATTGTGGAAATCTTTCTGATAGCCTTGACGAGATGTGCCTGACCCGTCAACTGTTTCGCCTCCCCTTCATTAAGGAGGAGAATGTCCACCTTCCCTATGACCTTCCTGAGAGAGGAAAGCTTGTTCTCGATCCAGAAATTCATGGTGTCACAAACAACGAGACGTGGACTCTTGGTCTGCTGGAGGACCTTCCACTGCAGGTCCGGGTCAATGTTGGCGAGGAAGACGACGGGACTTTTCATGAACCTTTCTGGGAGCACGGGATCGAACTTCTTGAAAACGTTGAGCTCGGTTCTCTTTGTTACGGCGACATTAAGATCGGCACCGTACTCCCCTTCCCAATGGAATGTCTTTCCCCCGGCTTTTCCTATGCCTGAGCAATCCACCCCTCTTTCTTTCAGAAGGCGCAGATTGCTCATGTTGAAATCGGAGCCGACGACGGCCACGATCCCTACACTGCTGAAGAAGCTGGCAGAAACGGAGAAATAGGTCGCGGAGCCACCAAGAATTTTGCTTCGGAAGCCCGATGGTGTCCGCACCGTGTCGTAGGCTATGGAGCCGACTACCAGTATTTTCATCTAAATATATTTTCCTATGAGGGGAAATAGTCTTCTTTTCAACTCTTCCGGGATCATGGAGCGGTCCGTGATGATGGCGTCCTTTAACGCGGAGGAGCATCCACATTCCCTCTTTTCAGGCAGAACTCTCATCAATCTCTTGACGATCTCCTTCGCCATCATCGAATTCTTCTTCAGATTCTGCAGGACTGCATCTATAGTCACCGATTCTTCGCTCTCGTGCCAGCAGTCATAATCAGTTACAAGAGCCATAGTGGCGAAGCAGATCTCTGCCTCTCTTGCCAGTTTTGCTTCCTGAAGGTTTGTCATGCCGATGACATCCACGCCCCAGCTCCTGTAGACAAGCGATTCTGCCTTCGTTGAGAACTGCGGACCTTCCATGCAGAGGTAGACGCCGCCATTGTGGATCCTTGCCCCTGCCTGAAGGCAGGCCTCTCTCAGAGAATCTTTCAGGTGCCTGCAGATCGGCTCTGCAAACGTGATGTGTCCCACGATGCCATTGCCGAAGAAGGTGGATGGTCTCCGGCAGGTCCGATCGATGAACTGATCTGGAAGGACGATGTCGAGCGGAATTATATGCTCCCTCATGCTCCCTACGGCGCCTGCTGCAACGATCCTTTCAACGCCAAGAAGCTTGAATCCGAAGATGTTTGCCCTGAAATTTATCTCCGATGGGATTATCCTGTGCCCTCTTCCATGCCGTGCGATGAATGCCACTCTTCTACCCTCCACGGTTCCAACAACATAGGCATCCGATGGCTCCCCGAATGGCGTATCCATCTTTACTTCCACTACATCTTTCAGATCCTCCATGGAATAGATGCCACTCCCGCCTATGATACCGATGGAAGCCTTCTCCATACCATCTCCTCTATTCTAAAAAGTAAGAAGGAGTTCTTCTCGTCAAAGCACAGTACTTATTCCATGATCTTCGCCCGCCCGGATGATAAGCGCTTCTTGAATTTTTCATACTGTGCAGCTACTCTTTCATGGTTGGTCACAGGAGAAGAGATCAGGGGACTTTTAATGAAATATAGCACTGGAGTGGAAGTTGCAATCATTCCTATTTTGCTGATGTCTTCTTTTTCTTCATCAATGAATTTGACTATCTTCCACTTCTCGGGAATCCTGTTTGCTTCAGATATCAGATTTTTTACCCGTTGATCATGGCTCTTCCCGATGACGATTATCCTCAATGGCCTAACAAAGTACTCGCTGCAAGCCAACCCATAAGATGAAGCAAAGACTTCGTATTTCATATAGCTCGTCGAAAAGAGCTCCAGACTCTTGACCGCTTCCCGCAAATATTTATCTCTTCCTGTTGTATGATAAATCCTTATCAGGGCTCTTGCTGCTAAGGCATTATCGTCGATAGATTTCATGGGCAGCTTCAGTTTCCCCGGGGCACCCTGATCTTGCATATAATCAAAGAACCCTCCCCGCATGACATCTTTTAAATTGTCTATCATGAAATCAGCAATCTCCGTCGCACTTTTAAGATAGAGTTCCTCTCCGCTTATCTGATAGAGATCGAAAAGTGTCATGCAGAACTGCGCGTTATCTTCCAGAATACCAATAAGATCCTTTCTCCCCTTCTCGTAGAAATGAAAAACTCCTCGGCCGGGACTGTAAAACTCCTCCAGGAGAAAATCGACCGCCTTTCTTCCCTTTTCAAACCAAGCCTGGTCATTCATTATGATAGATGCTTTCAGGAAGGACGATGCAGCTATTGCACTTCTGTTACAAAAGATCCTACGATCGATGGGGGGACGAATCAAGAATTTCTTCTCCTCCGGCGCGGATGCATAGTATCCATCTGCAAATGCAAAATCGGCATACTGCCCGGCCAGAAATGCTCCTCCACTGTCAAGCAGCGTTTTATCAATATAGTTCAGAATGGAGAGTGCCTCATTTTTGATTTCTGCATCACCGGTTAACATGAAGAGATCCAGTAAATTGTCAAGAAGAGAAGCGTTTCTATCCAGCAATTTTTCCCGGGCAGGATCAGACCAGTCTGCCCTGTTAGCATATCGGAAGATCCCTCCTTCCAACCTATCGTTCATCTCCGAATTCATGATAGCTTTGAGAGTCCTGGAACAGATTTCCAGTACCGCAGGATTCTGTTCGAGGGAGTACATATGAACTGCAAATTCCAAAGCTGAAGGAATTGGGAATTTCGGTTCTTTGCCGAATCCACCGTTCTGCAGATCGAAATTGGCCTTCAATGAAGAAAGTATCCTCTCCGGAATTCCTTGATCCAGTGGTCCCTCCTTGAGATCCAACGCATTTTCTTCGGTTTTCATCTGTGCGCTGGCTAATTCATCAACTTTCTCGGGATGACCTTTGTAATATTTGAACGCTGAAAGAATCAGATCCTTCATTGTATTGGGATAGACAAAACCAAGTGCCATCGGATATTTGCCGCCTTCTTCTTCCTGCCATATCATAGGTCTTCCGTCGGGAAGAAGAAAGAATATCGAAGGCCAGATCTTTGCACCATAGGCCTTTTTGATATCCGGTCTCTTGTCACCGTCGACACGAATCGGAACGAAGTGATTATTGATCAACCATGCAACAGAGGGATCTGAAAAGGTCTCGGCATCCATGTCGTAGCAGTTCTTGTCCCACCTCACGCCGATATTGAGCAGGATCGGTTTATCAAGAGCCCGCGCCTTCGCAAACGCATAAGGGGACCACTCCGACCATTGAACAACCGGGACTGAATATTGAAAAGCGTCTCTGTACAGCTCCTGGCTCGGGTAGCTTAGATCCAGCCTTATGTTCTTGCGGAACTCTGCTCCAGGCGTTAGAGAAGGCGAAATGGTTAAAAGCATGACATAAAGCAGGCTTGCAATTCTATGTTTAAGAGCCTCTGTCTTCATGAAACATACATTGTAAATGAAATTATAAAAAGGGCAAGCCTGGCTGCTCTTATAGCGGATATCGGATGGATAATGGAAGAAAGGATATTACTCTGGATCTTCGGATTCCTTCACCTTGCGAAGCAGTCTCTCCCACTCATCATTCACCCTCTCCTGGATCATGTCAATATCCTTATCCGTCAGATGCCTGAATCTTCCCTGTCTGCGGATGTACTCTTTCACAGGACTCCCGGAATGGTCCATGCTCAGCCGGTAGCGTTCTCCATTCTCAACTTCATATAGAGGAAAGATGCGGCTCTGAACGGCCATCCTCGTAAGCATGATCGATTCCTCATCTGCGCACTTCCATCCAGGCGGGCATGGAGAGAGAAGGTGGATGAACCTTGTCCCGCGGATTCTCTTTGACTTCTTGACCTTCTCCATAAAATCGACAGGATAAGCAACCGCAGCGCTCGCTGCGTACGGGATCCTGTGAGCTGCCATGATTTCCATGATGTTCTTCTTGGGGTGAGACTTCGGGCGTGCTGTCGGCGTCGTCGTTGTCCAGGCCCCCCAGGGAGTCGCCGAACTTCTCTGGATGCCGGTATTCATATAGGCTTCGTTATCGTAACAGATGTATATGATATCCTCGTTCCTTTCTGCTGCTCCCGAAAGGGCTTGAATTCCTATGTCGAAAGTTCCCCCATCCCCTGCCCAGGCGAGTACGGTGATATCCTGGTTCCCTCTGATATCGAGCGCGGCTTTTACGCCGGAAGCAACGGCAGCAGCCGTTTCAAACGCCGTGTGGAAGAGAGGAACGGAGAGGGATGTCTGAGGATAGGGGCCTGCGATGATGGACCAGCAGCATGCAGGAATGACTACGATGGTCTTGGAACCAAGGGCCTTGAGGGCGTAACGCATGGCGAGCGAGGCTCCGCACCCAGGACATGCGAGATGCCCGGAAGCGAGGTACTCTTCCGCTGGAACAAACTCTTTTATCTTGATCTGGCTCATAGTTGTACTCCAATCCAGATGGAATCCGATTCCGGAAAATCAGATCCTTTTGTCCTGAAGTATATCTCTTCCATGACATCGGGCTTCACATCCCTTCCTCCCAGCCCTGTGATGTAACCAAAGACTACAGGTCTTATTGAAGCCTCCACATTGTATATAACCGATTTGATCTCCTGAGCCCAGATGCCTCCGCCTCCAAAGGAAAAGTTTCTGTCCATCACGGCCACTTTTATTCTTCCACGTAATAACTCTGCAACATCTTCGGCCGGGAAGGGGCGGAACATCTTTATCTTCAACATCCCCACGTTCTCCCCTTTTTCCCTCAGAGAATCAACGACCACTCTAGTAGTGCTTGCCATAGTTCCCGATGAGACCAGGACAATTTCGGCCTGATCCAGTCTGTACGGTTCGATGATGCCCCACCTCCTGCCAAAGACATTGCCGAACTCTTCATCGATTTCCCTCGCTAATGATTTTCCTATCTCCATGGCACGGTGCATATCGAATCTCATCTCCATATAGGAGTCAGGCTTGGCCAAGGCTCCGAACGCTCTTGGATTGTTGATGTCAAGGGTATATTCTGCCTTCCAGGGAGGGAGGAAAGCATCGACTATTGCCTGATCCGGTATGTCCACAGGCTCGTAAGTGTGTGATAGGAAGAAGGCATCAAGGATGACCATTGAGGGAAGGAGAAGCTTCTCGGAAATTTTGAATGCCTGAATAACGGTATCGAGGACCTCCTGATTGCTCTCGCAGTAAAACTGCAGCCACCCTGTATCCCTCTGTGAGAGGGAGTCCGTCTGATCCGACCATATGTTCCAGGCAGGAGCCATGGCGCGGTTTATGTTAGCCATCACGATGGGCAGCCTGGCTCCAGCGGCGTAATGCAGGAGTTCGTGCATGAGAGCAAGACCCTGGGAGGAGGTCGCCGTGAATGCCCTCGCCCCAACGGCAGAAGCCCCTATGCAGCAGGCCATGGCTGAATGTTCTGATTCAACCTTGATAAACTTTGCATTTAACCGCCCATCGGCACACATCTCGGAGAGCTCCTCGACGATCTGGGTCTGAGGGGTGATGGGATAGGCAGCGATAACCTCGGCCTTGGAGAGCATGGCGCCGAATGAAACGGCATGATTTCCCATGATGACTTTCTTCATAAATCCTCCCTCGTCATCGACATCGCATTCCTCGGGCATTCATGGACGCAGATCCCGCACCCTTTGCAGTAATCGTACTTGAATTCAAAACCTTTCCCTTCATTCTTCCTGATAATGGCAACGTCCGGACAGAAGATCAGGCAGATCTCGCACTCGTTACAAACTGCACAGTTGAAACACCGGGAAGCTTCCTTTCTGACCATCTCCTCGCTGAACCCGGTGTTGACCTCCGCAAAGCTTTTCTTAGCCTTTTCCACCGGCATCCTCGGCTTCTCACGCCGGGGCTGATGTTCGAAATAGTCGAGATTGAGATCATCGATGCGAACAACCATGTTGAGGTGGTTTGCCTTCTCCACAGTTTCCTGACCGAGATATCTCTCCATTGAAATGTTACCCACCTCCCCGATCCGGAATTTCTCCAGATCGACATCGATATTCCTTATGTATCTGTCGATCTCAATGGCCGCTTTTTTCCCCGAGCCTATTGCATCCACGACCGTATGAGGTTGATCTATGACGTCACCGCCGGCAAAGATCCCCTTCCTCGTGGTCATCAAGCTCTCATCTGTCACGATGACCCCGTCCTCGACTTTTATATCTTCCGGGAGGAACGATAGATCGGCTTTCTCTCCGATAGCCGAGATGACATTATCCACCTTGACCTTGAAGTTGGAGCCCTTAATCGGTTCCGGTTTTCTTCTGCCAGACTCATCGGGCTCCCCGAGCCTCATTCTTATGCATTCCATATCGACGATCTTATCCCCTTTCGTATGGACCTCTATGGGTGCCGCGAGAAAGATGAATTCTATCCCCTCCCTTTCCGCCTCTTCTATCTCATCCTCGATGGCAGGCATCTCCGCCCTCGTCCTTCGATAGACGACGACAGGTGTGCTGCCCATTCTCAGGACGGACCTTGCGGCATCCATGGCCGTGTTGCCGCCGCCGATGATTGCCACTTTCTTCCCGACCTTCGGTTTCTTGCCCAGGTTAAGCTCTTTGAGGAAATCAAGCCCTGAGAGAACGCCTTTGACATCCTCGTTCTTTGCGCCTATCTTCCTGCTCACATGAACACCTGTTGCGATGAAGGTTGCATCGAACCTCTCGAGTTCGGAAAAACCGATCTCTTTCCCAACTCTCATGCCCGTCTTGATCTCGACTCCCATATCCTCGATGAGTTTTATCTCTTTCTGAAGGACATCCTTGGGGAGCCGGTACTGCGGAATGCCGACCATCAGAATGCCTCCCGCCATCGGAAGAGCCTCGAAGACCGTGACCCTGTATCCCATAACGGCCAGATGGTAGGCACAGGAAAGGCCTGCAGGACCAGAACCTATAATCGCTACCCGCTCATTTCTCTTCTCTTTTATTTTCGCAGCCTTTCCCTTCTCAAGGCCGAAATCTCCAAGATATCTCTCAGCTTGGTTGATGGAGAGTGCTTCATCGAAATCTTTCCGGTTGCAGGCCATCTCGCAGGGATGGAAACATACTCTCCCGCATACGGCCGGGAAAGGATTATCCTTTCTCAAAAGCTCCCATGCCTCCTTTATCTTTCCCTTTGAAATGAGGTACATGTAACCTTCGATATCCTCTCCAGCCGGGCATCCTTCGTTGCATGGCGGCGTCTTATCCTGATAGAGCGGTTTAATGTACTTCCAGCTTCCGGTCTTGTTGACGAGAGTCGATTCGTATGATAACGCCATCGGAGGAAACAACGCCTTCCAGCTCTTTGCATCATCTTTCTGAGACATCTTTACCTCTGCTGAAGTTTTAAACGGTTCACGTCTTGACAGGGGATTTACATGGAAACGCTCTCGTAAGCTTCACGAGCTGCTTTGGCATTCTCTTCCGTCGATAGCGTGATAGACTCCCTGATTGCCTCTATGACCGATTCCAGCCTAACCAGCTGTGAAGTTCTTGCCAGAGAACCAAGGATAGCGGTATTCACGATCGGCTGCGTCTTAGATCCGAGATTATGCCTGATGGCAATGGCATTCGCGTCGACGGTTGCCACCCGGAATCTGGAAAACTCCGGGAAGTCTGCAGGACTCTTTTCCGTGTTGATCAGAATGAGCCCTCCTTCCTTTAGACCCGCCGTTATGTCTGTCACCCCAACCAGGGTCTGGTCCAGCACTATGATGTGATCGGGATTATAGACCTCGCATCTCAGGTAGATCGGCTTGTCATCCAGACGAAGGAAGGCTGTCACCGGTGCACCCCTTCTCTCGACACCAAACACAGGGAATGCCTGAACGTGCTTCCCCTCTTTGAACAGAGCCGAGGCAAGGACTTTAGAGGCAATGACCGATCCCTGTCCCCCTCTCCCGTGGAATCTCAATTCAATCATCTTTTCCCACACCTGCAATGCTTTTTCTAGCGTTCTAGCATCACGCAAATTTATTAGAAAAGATATTTATATCTATTGAACAAGAATCTTTCCTTTCTTTATGTAGAGGAAAGGAACAAGCTAAAAAAGGAACGTTTGAGTATTTATTATAGCCAAAGGAGGTTGCCTGTCAAGAAAACCGCCCTCTTTATTGTTACGCCTCAGTTATCGGAGGAGTTCATTGTTCGAAAGAGGGGAAAAAATCTGATAGCTTCTTCCCCATCCTGGCTTCGAATTTTTCGGAGAGAGATGGGATGGATCCGGTTGATTCATCAACGAGGACCTTTTCCACCCTGTGCATCGGAAAGAAGAGTTTCGAGAGTGTCAGCGTGAACGGTTCCTCTTTCGGAATATCGGAGAGCCACTGATCGAAGGAGTTGACGTCAAGCCCCTGCATGTATAAACCTGTCACATCAATGGAATGGAGTATTCCCCACATCCTCTCCCTGGGTTCCCGCAGATAAACTATGACCGTGGAGCCTTTCATGATGATCACTCACATCTCGATGAGCATCGCCACTCCCTGTCTCCCATCTAGGCAGAGAGAGGCAATCGCCTTCTTCGCCTTTTTCTGCTTCATGGAATGATCGAGGCCGGGTCGACCGCTGAGAAATCTTTCAACGAACCGCCAAAACTGCCAATGGCTGTCCTCACGCTACTTACTATGGCAGGTGATCCCATCTTGACCTTATATAAAAGATGATTATTATCAATTGCTCCTTCTTGCAGCACTTCGGCGACATTTTACGGAGTGACACCGCTCATTTCTTATCTGTCCCATGCTGTACTAGCTCGTAGAGAACACTCCCTGTAACAGAAGGATGTATGAATAGCACCTTCGAGCCTCCATAACCGACGCTGGAAGCGTTTTCTACGATCTTAAATCCTGCCCTCTCGAGTTTCCTTTTCCCGTCCTCGATGTCCTTGACTTCGAAGCATATATGATGAATTCCCTCTCCCCTCCTGTTCAGGAAGCCTGCAATAGGTGATGAAGGGTCCGTCGGTTCCACGAGTTCGAGTTTTATCCCGCCGATGCGCATGATGGCGATCCTTGCATGCTGCTCCGGAACCAGCGCTTTTTCATCTATCCTCAAACCCATACCTTCAACGTAGAATCTCTCCCGCTCTTCGATGCTCCTGACGGCAATGCCGATGTGGTCTATTTTCTCAAGCATTCTTTTGCTCCCTGCGGCCAAATCCCTTCATGATCTCTTCAACCGCACTGTATGGGTCTATTCTCCTGACGAAGATGGCATTTACATATTCATGATAGCGTCCATCTTTCAAAACATTCTCCATAGCCTCGTTGAGAAGCCTCTCCCTCAGGATGGAAACCAGACGGTTTTCGCATCTCTCCATCCTCTTCTCATTTAAGAGACCGCTCTCAATTACCTTTTGGTGCCTCTTCTCGATGGCTTCTACCAGAAGATCGATCCCGCTATCGTATAGCGCTTCTGTCTTGATAATCTCCGGCATTTCCAAAACGGACTCCGTGAGCATGGTAAAGAGATACTCGAGCTCGGAAACGACCCTGTCGGCACCGGGCTGGTCTGCCTTGTTAACGGCAAAGATATCCGCGATCTCAAGGATACCTGCTTTGATAGCCTGGATGTCATCTCCCATTCCAGGGATGAGAACGACGACCACTGAATCGGAGTGGCTCACGATATCAATCTCATCCTGCCCAACACCGACCGTCTCGATAATGATGACATCCTTTCCAGCGGCATCCAGGATATCGATCGCATCCCCCGTGAACCTGGACAACCCACCCATCTGCCCCCTCGTCGCCATGCTCCGGATGAAGACCCCTGAATCCAGGTTGTGTCTCTGCATCCTCACCCTGTCTCCAAGAATGGCCCCGCCGCTGAAAGCGCTGGAGGGATCGACCGCTATGATCCCTATTTTTTTCCCTTCCCTTCGGTACCTTTCCGCTATCTTATCGACGAGAGTGCTCTTTCCGACTCCTGGTGCCCCGGTAATACCTATGATGAAAGCCCTTCCTGTATAAGGGAAGATATCTTTGAGAAGATGAGCTGCAATCTCCGGCTCTTCTTCTATGATAGTGATGGCTCTAGCAATGGACCGCTCATCCCCTGCGATCATCCCTTCGACAATGCTCTTCATTAAGATTAAATCTCCTTTTAGGCTATGAAACCTTTTCTCTCAACAATATTCGCCAACGCAATTGCTTGTGTTTACCACTTTATTTGAGCAGTTGCCTGGCAATGACGATGCGCTGGATCTCGGATGTCCCCTCGCCGATGGTGCACAGCTTTACATCTCTGTAAATCTTCTCGACGGGATAATCCTTGACGAACCCATATCCGCCGAATATTTGGATGGCCCTCTCGGCAACCCAGACGCAGGTATCACCTGCATAGAGCTTTGCCATTGCCGATTGTTTATTTATATCCTCTCCTCTATCCTTCATGTCGGCGGCCATGTAAGTCAGAAGCCTCGCCGCTTCGATCTTCGTCGCCATATCGGCAAGCATCCACTGGATAGCCTGGAAATTGGATATGGGCTCTCCGAACTGCTGACGCTCCTTGGAATACTTCAGCGATGCTTCAAAAGCCCCCAGTGCGAGGCCATTGGCGAGAGCCGCGATGCTGATCCTTCCTCCATCCAGAACCCGGAGTGAGTCCACGAAACCCATTCCTTCCTCGCCGAGCAGGTTCTCAGCTGGAATGTGGCAGTCTTCCATGATGAGTTCGGCGGTATCGCTCGAACGCATCCCCAGCTTGTTCTCTTTCTTTCCGGTCTTGAACCCATCCATCCCCTTTTCAAGGATGAAGGAAGAAATGCCCTTCTTCCCCTTGCTTTTGTCCGTAACGGCGATGACGACTGCTATATCGGCCACGGTGGCGTTCGTGATGAATGTCTTCGTCCCATTCAGAACCCAGGAGTTCCCATCCCGCACTGCCGTGGTCTTGGTTCCCCCGGCATCGCTGCCGGCCGTCGGTTCCGTCAGACCCCATGCTCCAATCTTCTCTCCTGATGCAAGCGGCGTGAGATATTTCTTCTTCTGTTCTTCGTTTCCAGAAATGAAGATATGGTTCGAGCAGAGCGAGTTATGAGCTGCAACCGTCAACCCGATGGAACCATCGACCCTGGAGAGCTCTTCAATGATTGCCACATACTCGACATAACCCATCCCTGTCCCACCGTACTCTTTTGGGAAGATGACTCCCATAACGCCGAGCTCCCCAAGCCTCTTGACTATCTCTTGCGGGAACTCCTGTTTCTCATCGTATGCTATGATCTTCGGGAGGATCTCGTTAGTGGCAAATTCCCTCACCATCCGGCGCACCATTTCCTGATCTTCCTTAAACCGGAAATCCAAAGCAACCTCCTTTTCCAATGATTTTTCAATTTTTGAATTGAGATTATATTACGCGCCAAAATATGCCGTCAACTTGATAAATGGACACGGAATATGGACATATATGCCTGACTTTTCCTGGCTCAGATGATCCCTATAGTCTCTTTCCTTATCCATCCATTGAGACCGTTAGGTAGCGAGATCTGATACCATGCATCCCTGCTGTTCCGGACCCTGACTTTCAGCCCCTCATGGATCGGGAATAGGATGGCGTTTGTCTCTCCGGGACCGCTCATTACATCCACTTTTTCTTTCAGAACGATACCGTAAGAGATTTTTTCGAGATGATAGATCTTCACTCCGGCAGAAAAAGTAAGAATCGCCAGGAGCAGGAAGATGACAATGGTAGGAAAGAGTATCAGATCGATGTCAAGAGCTCTTCTCATCCGGAGGGTCAGAAAAGCGAGCAAGATGAGAAGGAGATAGAACAGGACGAGACATGCCAGTAACTGACCGCTGAGAGGAATCAGGTCATGAAACCAGAGGATGAGCTTTAAGGGAGGCGACGGTTCCTGCTCTTCCACGCGATCGTACTTTAAAAGATTAGCCAGCTCAAGATTTTCCTCTATCTCGAGATCACCAGGCTTCAGCTTGAGAGCCTTCTCGTAAAAAAGAACTGCCTCTCCAAGCCTGTTCTGTTTAAAACAGGCATTTCCCAGATTGTAATACACAACCTCGTTTCTGATCCCGTAATCCAGGATCTTTCGATATAATCTCTCGGCATCTGCATAGTTCCCCTTTTCGTAGTGTGAATTAGCCTCCAGAAACAGGAGATCAGCCGTTCCGCACCGTGCCAATGTGGCTATCATCAAGACTAATAAAGATATGATGACCTTGATGGCTTTCATCTTAAGTGAAATCCCTTCATCTTTTTCATTGATAGATCGCACATCACCTTCCTATTCATCTACTACCTGTAGTCCTTCAAAGCGCCTTATCGAGTTCCGCGAGAGAGGCTTCGGCATCGCTGATCAGATTTCCGGCTTGATCGGAACTGGACATACCCGAGGCGAATCTTGAATAATCGCATTTCTCAAGGGTCGTTATGAATCTTCTTATCTTTTCATTGTCCACTCTTCTGGAATCAAGCAACTCTTCGATCATTTCATAAGTCAGCCCTGATGAGGACTGGTTGAATTTGTCAGCCACGTATCCAACCATCGACCTGGAGATCTCCTGAAGAGCCAGATCCATATTCCCTCCACCAATCAGCCTTCTTGCACGCTTGAGCCCTTTCGATGCGCTGCGGTAAGCCTTCTTTATCCTCGTCATCCTGATGTCCAGTCGCACCTTCTCCTTCCTCAGGGACAGGGCAACGCAGGCAGGTATCAGAACGAGGGGAAGAATAAGAAGAAAATAATACCACCATGACCTGTGGATTCCGGCCCCTGCATCCACGATCTCTCCCTTCAATGGCTTGATAAAATTGATATCTCGCCGCAGCGGAGTGATATCACCTTTCTGGACGATCGCAACAGAAGGGGCTCCCACAACGCCTTTCTTCACGCTGAGAGGAGCGGCCTGACTTTTAAGCTTTTCATAGTCATTCCCTGAAGGTTTGAAGAAACTGAAATTGAATTCCGGGAGGGTGTGGTCGCCCGGAGCAAGCGGTATGACGATGTAGTCCCATATCTTCCTGCTCTGCATCCTATCACCCTGAAATCTCACCTCGTCTGTAACCTTTGGCTCATAGATCTTGAAATCCGGAGCTTCCGCGACGATCGGGGGCGATACCCCCTTCAGATTCCCTTCCCCCTCGACCATGACCTTGATCCCAACGGCATCGCTGACAGAGCATTCCCTTCGATCTGCTTCCACCTTCATCCTGAAATCGCCTACGGCACCTCCAAAGGAGTCTGGCCGTCCCTTCTCCGGAAGCGGAGAGACATCTATGGTTACACTCTCAGTACTCTTGAAGAGCCTGATCGGTCTGTCCCAGAAGATGCTTTCAAAGAAATCGTCGCTTCTGGATCTCACGGAAATGGCAAAGGTCAGGGGCTTGATCGTCTTCTTTCCCGAAACGGATGAGAAGAGAGCCTTTTTCATGATGGTGTACTCATGGTATCTCTTTCCGTTTACTTCGACGATTCTCTTCGTGGCTTCTGGATCGACTTTCAAATCCTCGACCCAGAATCCTTCAAAGGAGGGCATCTCCTCCAGATTAATATCAATGATCGGGACCGTTGTATAAACCCTGTATGAGAGCGTTGCTTGCTCTCCCTGGTAGAGTCGGCTCTTATCGAGAACGGCCCTGACGAAGAGGTCTGGCTCCGCCCCCCTTTTTATTTGCTCTTCTCCCGTTATATCGGGCCAGGCCGGCCGTTGTGGCATTTCTCTCCTCTTCTGGCTACCGGCGACGACTTCGATCTTGAGCGGCTCTGTTCTAAAGCTTCTCCCGCCGTAAGGGATTGTTATCGATGGGACCTCCGCCTCTCCCTTTCCATCTGGCACAAGGATGTAGGTGAAGCTCTTCGATGATGATGATACTCCGTTAATCCACTGGAACCTCGTGGATACAGATGGTCCTGCAACAACCCGCAGATTTTTCATTTGAGGTAGAGATATCGCTTTCACGCTTCCCGCCTCCGATCCGCTGATCTCAACCGTAAGCTGAAGCTGGTCTTGCTCTCCGATCCTCTGGCTGTCAACTCTGGCGGAGACGGAAAGCTCCTGCGGAAAGATGTGTAGTGCCCAGAAAAAAAGGATTAGACTCTGTATGATGAATGAATGCAAGCGTTTCATCTTACCAGTCTTTCTCAATCTTTTTCTCTTCTTGCTTAATCTTCTGCAGCGACTTTTTCAAGGCTTCTCTCTCCTGCTCTTCGATCGCTCCCAGGAGCCTCTTCTCTTCTTCGCTCTTCCGGTCTTGTTTCTGCTTCATATCCTGAGATCCGGGCTGTTGTGATCTTTCGGAATCTTTCATCTCTGAATCCTGCTTTTTCTCTTCTTCTTTCTGCTCCTGCTGGCCGCCCTGCTGCTTTTCCTGTTCTTTCTGCCTCTGTTGCTTCTGCTGCTCTTTCGTCCTGAGCAGCGCAAGCTCGAGGTTCTTCTTGGCATCCTGATCATCAGAATTTATCTTGAGAGATTCTATGTACGATTCAATCGCCCCCTTCAGGTCTCCCCCCATGAACTTTGTATTTCCATTGTTGTAGTGGCTGAACGATTTGAGTTCCTTCTTCTCCGAAAAAAGAGCTTTCGCATAAGCTTCCGCGGCCTCGGAATATTTCCCCATTCTGTAAAGAACGTTGCCTATATTGTAATGCAATTCCGGAGATTCGGGGGCTGAAAGCTGAGCCTCCGTGTAAGCTTTCAGGGCTTCCTCATACTTCCCTTTCCTGTAAAGCTCGTTCCCCTCCTCATTCTTTCGATACGCAGAACCCCCAATCCCGACCCCGAAGATAGCGAGGAAGGTTAGCGCGACTAAGGTCAAGGAATAAGGGATCTTCACCTGATCGAACTTCTTAAATCTTGAATTCATTACCATCATAGCCGCCCCACCCATGCTTTTGTTTCTTTCTTCCTCGTCGTGATCAGATGCTCCAGGATTAGAAGGAGGATCAGGGCGGCAAGAGGAAACTGAAATCGCTCTTCATAGATGGAGTGAATCATGGAAGAGAACTCCTCTTTTTCCATCCCGGAGACGAGCTTCGTGATTTCTCTCACTTCTTCTCCTGAAGTGGTGCCACGGACATAGATGCCGCCCGCCGTAATCGCCATCTTCTGAAGAAATGACTCGCTGAGTCTCGTGGTAACAATCTTCCCTTCGCTATCTTTTTTATACCCCTCTATCTCTCCACTTCCATTTCTCAGGGGGATGGGAACACCTTCTTCCGTTCCGATCCCGATGGTGTGGATGATGATCCCCTGAGAGTAAGCCCTTTTAACCGCTTCCAGTGAGTCTTCGGCATGGTCTTCTCCATCTGAAAGAACTACGAGCACCCTGTGTTTTCCCTTCGCCTTCTGGAAAAGCTTGAGTGCCTCATCTATCATTCTTCCGAAATCCGTCCCCGGCGTCGGGCTTATCTCGGGATCGACTGCATCCAGCAGGAGCTTAAACGTCGAATAGTCAAGAGTCGCCGGGCACTGAACGAACGCCTCGCCGGAGAAGGCGATCAGCGAGATCCGATCCTCCGATAACCTCTTCAAAATATCATCGATCTCCCTTTTCGCCATTTCGAGGCGATTCGGTTTAACATCTTCAGCAAGCATGCTCCGGGAAACGTCAAGGGCAAAGATGATATCCACTCCTTTCCTTGTGATCGATTCCATTCTCATCCCCCACTGCGGGCCTGCCCCTGTCAGGATGAAGAATATCATTGTAAGGATCAGCAGAACAGATTTTGCGACCCTCTTCTTCATGCTTGAAGAAGCGGTGAGCCGGCCGATAAGAGGCTCTTCGCCGAAAAGCTTAAGCGTTCTTCTTGTGTGGAGGATCTTCCAGAATAGGAACAACGCCACAAACGGGATGAAATATAAGAAGTAGAAAAAACTGACGTTCGAAAAGCGCATCGACAACCTCTATGGAGCTCCGCTGAATTTCCATGCCACGAGGACCATCTCCGATAGAAAGAGCAAACATGCAGGCAGAAAGAGATGGGAGAAGAGTTCCCGATAGCTCACATGGGCCTTCATCTCGATCCTCGTTTTTTCCATGGAATCGATCCTGGAGAAAATCTCACCAAGGGCATCTCGATCCGTGGCCCGGAAGTACATCCCGCCCGTCTTGTCGGCGATCTCCATGAGGACATTCTCCTGAATCTCCTCCGGAAGCATGACATATCTTCTTCCAAGGATAGGATCATCCACCGGATACGGAGCCTCACCCTTCGTCCCGACCCCGATGGTGTAAATCCTAATCTTTGAATTCCTGGCCAATTCCGCTGCCGTCTGCGGAGTAATCTGCCCCCTGTTGTTCCTCCCATCAGTCAGCAGGATTATGACTTTGCTCTTTGCCCTGGATTCCTTCAGCCTCTTGACTGCCGTGGCTATCCCCATCCCGATGGCAGTACCATCATCTTCCCTGGGGGTGAAATCGACCTTCGAGAGGAAATCTTTCAGAACGATGTAATCGAGCGTGAGCGGGCAACGCGTGTAGCTCTTGGCGGCAAAGATGACAAGGCCGATCCGGTCGTTCTTCCTCCCCTCAATGAACTTCCGCACCTTTTCTCTGGCTGCTCCCAGCCTGTTCTCTGGCTTGAAATCCTCTGCTCTCATGCTGCCGGAGTTATCGAGAACAATGAAGATTTCAATTCCCTCGGTCAGGATATCTTCTTCCCTCATTCCGGCTTGCGGCCTGGCAAAAGCGATGATGAGAAGGACGAGCGTCACCATCCTCATCAAGAACGGAATATAGCTGTATTTAGCCAGAAAGGAGGGATTTATGCTCTTCAAGAGAGAGGCCGCAGAAAATCTTATGCTTCCATCCAAACGTTGCCTCATCTTATAGTATCGCCAGATTAGAAGCGGAATCACTGCGAGGAGGAGCAAGAAGAACGGGTTGACAAAACGGAAACTCACGTTCCACCTCCTCCGGCTGCGATCTTCTCTTCATCAACCTCTTCGTAGCGAGGTTTCGTCCGATCGATGAAGCTATATACCTCCTGAATTATCGCCTTGCTTTCATCATGCTCTGGACGATGCCGCGCGAATTTGACCAGGTCGGACCTTCTCAGAATTGATTCGGCAGCCCCTCTTACCTCCCGCTCTATCTTTGCCAGGAACATCGCCCCCGTAACCTCTTCCGTCGTCCGCTCCATGGCATTGATCCTGTATCTTCCCTCAAGGTACTTCTTCAGGATAGCGGAGAGCGCTGCATAAAAATCTTTCACCAGACCTTTTTCCAGAAGTCTTTCTGAGAGGAGCTTGTCCAGCTCCGAATATGCCCATTCATGGGGCGGCATTCTCGAAAAAATGTCCTCAAGCGGAGCGATCTTCCTCCTTCTCTTGAATTGCCGGATTAATAAATAAACGAGCGCAGCTGCTATGGCTGAAGCTGCGAGCAAAAGCAATATCAGGAGAAGAGTCGAGTAATCTGGAGGAATTCTTGACGGCCCCTTTATATCCGCCATCTCTTCCTGACCGCTCTTTAGGACGCTCTTGATATTCAGGCTTGTCTTTTCTGTCTTTACCGATCCCTTTGTGCCTTTGATGGAATAGGCAATCTCCACTGCCGGAACCTCCAGGCTTCCCGTCTCAAAAGCGGCGATAGAAAAGACGACCGATTTACGAATACGCCCATCGACCCTCTCCTCAGCTTTCTCCTGAAGGTCTGCCACGGAAAAGGGTATCAGCGAAGCCTTCAGGTTCTGGATTTCAAAGAGGATTCCTTCCGGACCTTCTAAAACCAATCTGGAAGTTACCTTCTCGCCTACAGTCGCCTCCTTCTTTTCAAGCTCCAGACTGGCTCTGACCTTCCCTGGCGAGGCACTCGTCATGACAGGAGATAGAGATGAAACAAGAAGGGAGGATAAAACAATCATCAGGAATCTCTTCACCTATCGAAACCTCCTCGCTCTTTCTCTGAAAAACCCTATCAGCGTCTTATCGTATGGCTGATCCGTCCTCACTTCGAGGAGATCAACTCCTGTAGACCGGAAAAGAGAACGGACTTCTTCCTTCCTCTTTACTGCGGCTCTGGAAAAAGCTTCCCTTGCCTCTCTTCGGGATGTATCGAACAGGAAGAAAACTCCAGTCTCCGCATCCTCGAACCTTGCAAGCCCGATGTCAGGAATCGCTTCCTCCCGGGGATCGGAGACAAAGATGGCGATGACGTCATGTTTACGGTTAACAACCTTCAGGACCTTCTGAAAATCCGGCGAGATGAAATCGGAAATGAGAAAGGCTATTGATCTCTTCTTGATGACGCTGTTCATGTACTCCAGAGCGCATGGGATATCCGTCCCTTTTCCTTCCGGCTTGAAGTACAGAAGCTCCCGGATGACGCGCAGCACATGTTGCCGTCCCTTCTTCGGAGGGATGAACCGCTCTATGCTGTCTGTAAAGAGAAGAAGCCCAACTCTGTCGTTGTTCCTGATGGCGGAGAAGGCAAGAAGCGCGCAGATCTCGATGGCTATTTCGCTCTTCAGATGTTTCGCCGTCCCGAACTCCGCGGAGCCACTCATATCTACCATCAGCATGACTGTCAGTTCCCTCTCCTCGACAAACCTCTTCACGAAGGGGTAACCGAATCGTGATGTGACGTTCCAGTCGATGATTCTTATGTCGTCTCCTGGCGCATATTCCCTGACCTCAGAGAACTCCATCCCCCTTCCCTTGAAGACTGAATGGTATTCCCCTGCGAGTGACTCGTTGACGAGCTTGCGCGTCCTGATCTCGATCCTTCGAACTTTCTGCAGCACCTCTCTTGGAATCAAGTTGCATCTCCCTACGGAACGTCTATAGCATCAAAGACTCTCTGTACAATCTCATCCGGGGTTAGGGCCTCGGCTTCCGCCTCGTAGCTCAGGATGATCCTATGCCTCAGGACATCCATCCCTATAGCCTTGACATCTTCAGGGGTTACGTATCCCCTTCCCCTGATGAAGGCATAAGCCTTGGCAGCAGCCGTGAGGTAGATGGAAGCGCGAGGTGATGCTCCATAATCGACCAGTTCTTCGATATCAAGCTTGTAATCACGGGGCCTTCTAGTGGCAAAGACAATGTCGATGATGTAGTTCTTGATCTTCTCATCACAGTAAATCTCGCTGATTACTTTCCTTGCTTTCATGATATCCGAAGGGTTGATGACCTTTCCTGCCTTCGGGATCGTCCCCACCGTCATTCTCTCGAGGATTTCCTTCTCCTCCTCTTTGGCCGGATAATCGATCTTCAGCTTGAGCATAAACCGGTCGACCTGTGCTTCCGGAAGCGGGTAAGTTCCCTCCTGCTCGATCGGGTTTTGCGTGGCCAGAACCATGAACGGCTCTTCCAGCGGATAGGTGGTGTTTCCTATCGTCACCTGTCTCTCCTGCATGGCTTCCAGAAGTGCCGATTGAACCTTCGCCGGAGCCCTGTTGATCTCATCCGCCAGGAGGATGTTCGTAAAGATGGGACCCTTCCTAGGAGCGAAACTCCCATCTTTCTGATTGTAGACAAGCGTTCCGATCAGATCCGCTGGCAGAAGGTCCGGTGTGAACTGGATCCTCTTGAATTTCGTGTCGATGCAGTCCGAGAATGTCTTTGCGGACAGGGTCTTTGCCAGACCGGGAACACCCTCTAGAAGGATGTGGCCGTTGGCCAGAATACCGACGAGGACTCGCTCCAGGAGATACTTCTGGCCGACGATGACCTTTCTCACCTCCGAGAGGATCTTCTCGACAAAGAGATATTCCTGTTCCACTTTCTTGCTGATGACGGTGATATCGTATTCCATCAAAACCTCCTGAATTTCCTTATATCGTCCAAAATATCGATGCAAAATGAAATTTTATAAATTTTAAATGAAAAATCTACTTGCGTCAAAATTCAAACCTCCTCAAAAAAGCAAGAATATGTTCCCGAGTAACACTCTTCGAAAACAGCGGAATGTATGGATCAGGTTTGGTTGCCAAGAAAAGGCGCAGGGAATTGACTAATATTGTTCACATGATGTATCATAAATTTCGTTTTGAAGGCTTTGAAGCTTCAATTTCTTCCGGAGTACTGAATCGTCGTTACATCATCGAGCCCCACTCCGACATCAAAGGAGATTGAATGAAACTCAAACTTGGTTTAAGTTTCATCCTCGTCGTCACGGCTATCTATATCACCAATGTTCTCGTCACCATGACGATAAAACCTTCCCTCAGGCATGACATCATCGTTGCCATGTCCGCTATCGCCATTGGAGGGTTCGCCGCCATATTTCTCTCATCCTACCTGACCAAAAACCTGAAGGAACTGACCAAAACGGCCTCGGTCTTAAGCGAGGGAGATCTGACAGTCAAGGCGAACATAAAGAGCGAGGATGAGATCGGGGAACTGGCAACCTCCTTCAACAAGATGCTGAACAGCCTCCTGAACGTCATACAGGAGGTTCAGTCGACCTCCGGCGAAATCTACGACATGGCCAGGACTCTTTCCACCGCCGCCGACGAGATGAACGCCACCGCTGAAGAGATCTCAGAGACATCCGAAACAATCGCCAGCGGCACTATTTCCCAGGCAGAGATGGTGAAGAGGACGTCGGAGATCATCAGGGACATGGCCCTCTCCACGGAAGAGATATCCGAAAAGGCAAGGCTCACATTCTCTTACGCCTCCCGTGCCGCAGAGAATGCAAGGCAGGGAGGAGATTATGCCCGTCTTGCCATCGATAAGATCAATGACGCCAGCAAGAGCATCGAGAGGGCTTTCCAGATTGTCGAAGGCTTCCGGACGAGGGCTCTCGAGATCAACAAGATAGTCGAATTCATCACCTCGATTTCACAGCAGACGCACCTCCTTGCCCTGAACGCTACGATAGAGGCTGCAAAAGCTGGGGAGGAAGGAAAAGGCTTCAGCGTTGTGGCCGAGGAGATCAGAAAACTTGCAGAGAACGTCCGGAGATTCGCAGAGCAGATCTCGAAAATAGTCCAGGAGATCAACAGCGAATCAGCCGCCGTGATGAATGTCATGGATGCAACGGTAAAGGCAGCGATCGATGGAAGAAACGTAGTCTTATCCGCAGGGCGTTCACTGGATGACATCATCCAGGCCGTTCACTCCACGTCGGGAAAAATGCAGGAGATAACAATTGCCGCCGAAAAGCAGGTAAAAGGGTCTGAATCCCTTGTGAAAGCAATCGATGAGATTGCAAGGATTGCCGAGAGCAATGCCAGAGGAGCAAGGGAAGCATCCCGGGCAGTCGACGAGCAGCATGTCTCCATGAAGGAGCTGTCCAATTCTGCGAGCAAGCTGATCAGAACATCGGATCAACTGAAAGACCTCATTTCAATCTTCAGGATCGGGTAATATGTCTGCATCCTCCTTTTTAAAATTTTCAATCGGCGATCAGGGATGCTGCATCAACCTCAGCGCTATCCACGAAATCACTTCTATAAAAGAATATCAGAAGGTCCCTAAGGCTCCTCCGGAGATCAAGGGGATCTCCGAAGCAGGAGGAAGGATCCTCACACTTATTGAACTTGCGACCATTTTTAAGAGGGACCCCACCGGGACAATCCCATTCTATGCCGTCATCCTCGCTCCGCCGCGCAGTCATCTGGCACTCACGGTTTACTCAGAATTCGACATTCTGGATGGCGAACCCATTCCGCTTGAAGAAGAAAAAGGAAAGGATGACTGCAAAAGGACAATGCCAGGAACCCCTGCCAGACTGGGGACTGAGTCCGTCATATTGCTTGATTCCGATAGAATAATCAAATACTGTGAGACAAAGGTTCTTGAATCCTTTAAGATCCACAGGTCAGACCCGGAGTAAGCGATGAAGAAAAATGTCCTTATCGTAGATGATACTCTTTTCATGAGGACGATGTTGAGAGAGATCATTCAGAATTCAAATGGCTTCTCCGTCGCTGGAGAGGCGGCTACTGGTAGAGAAGCCATCGAGAAGTTCACGACGCTAAGACCGGATGTTGTCACAATGGATATAGTAATGCCCGATATGGATGGAATAGAGGCGATGAAAAAGATCTTCGAGATCGATCCATCCGCAAAGGTCGTCATGTGCAGCGTCCTTGGACAGGAATCGCTCGTCATCGAATCCATCATCCACGGCGCAAGGGATTTTATCGTCAAGCCTGTCAACAGAGAGAAAGTCCTGAACATCCTTGAGGGAATCTTCCAGGATGGAAAATGAAGGATAGCGGTCTCGATACTTCAAAATACATTGACCTGTATCTCTCAGAGGCTAGGGAGCATCTCTCTAACATGGAGAGCAGTCTCGTCAAGTTCCCGGGCGAGGGGGATGCCGCTCCTGTCATCCACGAGCTCTTCCGCCATGCCCACTCCTTGAAAGGAATGTCCGTTTCGATGGGTTTCGGAGCAATCGTGGAGATGGCCGAGCTCATGGAGGAGATATTCAACCTCATCAGGAACAGGGAGATGAGTCTGAGCACTGAACTCATCGATCTCCTCATGGACTCGACGGAAAAGATATACTCCATGCTGGACTCCATCGAAAAGACGAAGAAACCTCCGGAACCCGCCATTACTCACGTCCTTCATCTGAATGAAGTAATACAGAAGAGGGAGATTAAAGAGACCAGGAAGACGCCATCCGAAAAAGCTCCTGCAAAAACCTTCTCAGGCGCCACCTATGACATTGAGATTTATTTCTCAAAGGATGCACCCCTCCTCTCTGCGCGCGCAATCCTTGCCTACAAAAAACTCACGGAAGAGGGAGAGGTCCTTCAGATGGTTCCCGAACTTGAAGAATTGAAGAAAGGTTCCTTCGAAGGAAAACTCCTGGCAAGGGTCCGGACGCCGCTGGATAGAGCATCCCTGGAGAAGGTCATACACTCCATAGCCGAAGTAGAGCAATTCAAGGTTGCTCCTGTTCTGACGACCTTGGAGGCTACCGGGGAAGCTGCCGATGAGACTGTTCTTCCCTCCAGTGTGAGGGTGAAAACGGAACATCTGGATCGTTTCCTCGATGACCTTGTGGAGCTCATGATCCAGCATGAACGGCTGTCCAAATTGATTGAAAAGACAGGCCTCCTCGTGGCCCAGCATGAACTGGAGAAGGTGGACAAGACCATCAAGGATCTCTATGCCGAAGTGATGAAAATACGGATGCTTCCCTTCTCTTACATCTCCCGAAGATTCGAAAAATCGGTCAGGGAGCTCAGCAAGAAGCTTAACAAGAAGATCGCCCTGAAGATCTTCGGCAGCGAGACAGAGCTTGACCGCTCAATACTTGAGGAAATATCCGACCCGATTAACCACCTCATAAGAAACTGCATCGATCATGGGATCGAGGATCCTCCGACCAGAAAACGGCTCGGGAAGAGCGAGACAGGTTCAATCATCATCTCCCTGAAAAGGCAGAGTGACTCCATTATAATAACAATCGAGGATGATGGTGCAGGAATTGACATTGAAAAGGTGAAAAGACTTGCGCTCCAGGAGAACTTCATCACGAAGGAGGCTTACGATTCCATAAACGATGCCAGTTCCTACATGCTCATCACGATACCGGGATTCTCGACTGTAAAAAAGGTCACGGCCGTCTCAGGCAGAGGGGTGGGCCTCGACGCCGTTCGAACAAAGATAGAGAATCTCGGTGGAAAGATAAAGATAGGTCCGCGAGCCGGTGGGGGGACTTCCATAGAGTTCACACTCCCCCTGACTGTCGTTGTCATCAACGCCTTCATCGCTCGCGATGGGGAGTACCTCTTTGCCATACCTGTGACGAAAGTCGAGAAGACGATCGAGATCGTCCCATCCGACGTCATCTACGATTCGGATAAGGCCCTGGTCGGAAAGGATGGTTCCATCATCCATGTTTTCGACCTTTCTTTCGTCTTCGGCAAGCCGACCGACGAAAAGCCGTTCTCCCGCCGAAAACATCTCCTGATCTTCAAATCACATGAAAAGACGCTTGGTCTAGCCGTGGACCAGATCATCCAGCGGAAGAGCATCGTCGTCCGATCTCTCGGATCCCCCCTGGATCAGCTAAGAGAATATTCGGGCGCCTCTGTCCTTGAAGACGGAAAGATCGCCCTCATACTCGACATCTTCAACGTCGTTAAAGCCTGATTGCGGGATAACGGCATGAGCACCGGAAAGACGAAGCGCTTCGGGCAGAACTTCCTCGTCAATTCCAGAGCAGCACACAGGATAGCGAGCGAGTTCCATCTGAAGGAGGGTGAAATCGCTCTGGAGATAGGTCCCGGGAGAGGAGCGCTCACGAAATTCCTCGCTGAAAGCGGAGCAAGGCTCTATGCCGTGGAAAAGGACCCTTCCCTGAGCCGTTTCCTTGAGGAAATGTTCAATGACAATCCTGAAATCAGCATCATAAACGCCGACATCCTTCAACATGATTTCAAGGATTTCTGTGCTCCTCCCGGATCCGAGAAAAATGTTTTGCGGATAATCGGCAATCTTCCTTACAGCATTTCCAAGCCTGTCCTGATGAAAATCATATCAGAGAGGCTCTGGATCAGGGACTTCCTTCTGATGCTCCAAAAAGAAGTAGCGGACAGAGTCCTCTCCCGGCCCAAATCCAGAAATTATTCTCCCCTCTCTGTCCTCTTCTCTTTGACATCTACGATCAGGAGAGTGATGGAGCTCTCACCCCGTTCCTTTTCCCCTCCTCCGAAAGTCCACTCCACAGTTATCCATGGAAAATTCCTCGACCGCCCCGGATTCGAGGATGAAGAAGAGGAAAAAGTCAGGCAGATCGTATCAGCCCTCTTCTCAAAGAGGAGAAAGACGATAAGGAATAATCTTTCCTCTTTCCTGAAAGTGGACGATAGAAAAGTCACCATCATCCTGGAAGGCTGCTGCCTCGATCCTGAATCGAGAGCAGAGACGCTGGATCCTGAGGATTTCGTAAGAATCTCCAGATCCGTCAGTATGAAAGCAGGTGGCATTTTGCTATAATCTGAAGCCGGAGCAAACGAATGAAAATCATCGAGGCGTTGAAATTCATACCTCTCGGGGGACTGGGAGAGTTCGGCATGAACATCGCCGTTTTTCAGTTCAAGGAGAGCATGATCGTCGTCGATTGCGGGCTAATGTTCCCGAGAGAAGAGCTGCTCGGAATTGATATCGTCGTTCCCGATCTCTCCTTCATCGAGCAGAACGCCGATAAGGTCAAAGGGATCATCTTTACCCATGGCCATGAAGACCATATCGGAGCAGCGCCATTCCTTTCCTCAATCGTGAAGGCTCCCGTTTACGGGACGCGATTCACGCTCGGGCTTCTCAAAGATAAGCTGGAAGAGCACGGTCTTGCCAAGAAGGTCCATTTTCACATGGTAAAATCCGGTGATGAGATAGAGCTTGGGCCATTCCGGATCGAATTCATCCGCACGACGCACAGCATTCCCGATTCCTGTTCTGTAGCCATCTTCACGCCCGAAGGGGTCATCATACATACGGGTGATTTCAAGCTGGACCAGACGCCGATCGACGGAATCACCACGGATCTAGCGACTCTCAGCCGGTATGGCTCCAACTCCGTTCTCGCCCTCCTCTCGGACAGCACCAATGCGGAGATACCTGGGATATCCCTCTCCGAGAAGGTGGTCAGGAAGACGCTGGAGCCTGTGATCATGAACGCAAAAAGGAGAGTCTTCTTCACCACGTTTGCCAGTCACGTCCATAGAGTCCAGCAGGCAATCGACATTGCAGAGCGCACCGGAAGAAAGGTCTGCTTGGTCGGAAGGAGCATGGTCTCTACCACTGACGTAGCTCTCCGGCTCGGCTATCTCAACATCCCACACGGCCTCTTCTGCGAGGACAGGAAGGTCATGTCCCTCAACCCCGCGAGGAGTATGGTGATTATATCGGGCAGTCAGGGAGAGCCGATGTCTGCTCTCTCGAGAGTTGCACTGGACGACCACCGCGATATCCATATCGAGAAAGGAGATCTCGTAATCATTTCTGCCAAGATCATCCCCGGGAATGAAAGAAGCATCTCAGGACTGCTGAACCACATCTACAAGAAGGGAGCCGAAGTCATCCTGGAAACGACCCCCGGCGCTCACGTCTCCGGTCATCCCTGTCAGGAAGAGTTAAAAATAATGCTCCAGCTCGTTAGGCCGAAGTATTTTATCCCGATTCACGGTGAGCACAGGCAGCTCATGTCACACGCTTCCCTCGCAAGAAGCATGGGGATCCCTCGGGAGAGGATCCTCGTCTGTGAAAGCGGAGATGTCGTAGAGTTCAAGGACGGAAAAGCCCATAAGTCAGGAAAAGTCCCGGTTGGAATGGTCTACATCGACCGTGAATTCGAGGAAGTGGAAGAGGTCGTCGTAAAGGACAGGAAACATATTTCAGAAGACGGGGTGGTCCTTCCCGTTATCGCAATGAACAAGCATACAGGGGAGATCGAGGCAGAACCCGAGATCATCCTGAGGGGTTTCGTCAAGATGGAGGAGGATGAAGAGTTCCTCGATGAGGCAAGGGAGATCATCCTGAAGACCGTCGCCGATTCCAATCCTGAGGAGAGGAAGGACAAGCACGTCATCAAAACGAAGATTTACAGGGAGCTGAAGAAGCACATCAAGAAGAAGATGCAGAAACGACCCATGATCATCCCCGTCGTTATCGAGATTTAGAATCATGACTCTTCTGGAAATCATCATACTGTCCATCATCCAGGGGCTTACGGAATTCCTTCCGATCAGCTCTTCAGGGCACCTTGCTATAATGCAGACCCTTTTCGAGAGATGGAGCAACAAGGTTACGGAAAATGCAACTCTCGACATACTTCTGCACTTTGGAACCCTCATGGCCACGGCTATATACTTCCGCAGAGAACTGTTTGACCTCGGCAGAGGTTTCTTCTATAAGGCAAGGATTGAGGGTTCTATATTCTCAGGGTACGAGAGAAGAATTCTCATTCTGATTGTTGTTTCGCTCATTCCCACGGGTATCATTGGCCTGTTGATCGAGCCTCTTTTCGAAGAGATGCTCCATAGCGTAATCCTCGTTGGGATCATGCTCGGGATCACGGCTCTTTCCCTGTTTCTGACGAAATTCTCAAATCCATCACGCGGTCTGTGGGAAGTCAGGGTGAGAGACGCCCTGATCGTCGGGACTGTCCAGGGGCTGGCAGTCATCCCGGGGTTATCCCGATCAGGCTTGACTATCGCGACGGCGCTCATCCTCGGATGGAAGCGTGAGGAAGCTTTCCGGTTCTCATTTCTCATCTCCATGCCTGCCATACTGGGAGCCACCCTCCTGCAAATGATCAAGATCGATTTTTCTAATGGAACGATGATGAATTATCTTTCAGGAATGCTGCTGGCAGGCATCGTAGGTTACATCTCGTTGTTCTTCTTGAGGAGTATAATCATCGTGAAGAAGTTCCACATTTTCTCGTTCTACTGCCTCGCCGCCGGCGCTTTTGCCATTATCATCGCCTTAATTTGAGCCATAGCAGAACACATCGATGAACAAAAGAGTGAAAGAGATATCCGGGGTTCTCATTCTGGGAGCTGCAATCGTTCTACTTATCATGCTACTCACTTACAACCCCTCGGATCCCTCTCCCTGGAACAATCAATCCGCAAGGCTCAGACCCTCGAACTGGTTCGGAAGAGTTGGCGCAAACATCTCCGAGACCC
The DNA here is from genome assembly GCA_040752675.1 of Acidobacteriota bacterium. Lineage (NCBI taxonomy): Bacteria > Pseudomonadati > Acidobacteriota > Acidobacteriota bacterium. The sequence goes on along the minus strand of JBFMGF010000117.1, from coordinate 17,683 downwards.
TCTTTCAATTCTTGGGCTTCTCTTCCCTGCTCATTCCATTTGCCCTCTTCATCGCAGGATGGAACCTGATCAGAAAGGAGGAACCAGGGAGGAATCTCAGCGCTTCGGCAGGATTCATCGTTTTGATTCTGTTTCTTGCTTCCTTCCTGACGCTTCTATTTGGAGAGTTCCTCTACCGCGGAGTTTCTATCCGGCCCGGTGGATACATCGGGGAGAGGATAGCATTCATGCTTCTTCCCTATCTCAACTGGATCGGCGCCACGCTCATCTCGCTGCTCCTCATCATCCTGGGGATCGTGATCTCCACGCAATTCTCCCTGTCTAAGGCTGCATCGCTTGTTGCGAAAGGGATGAGTGCGGTTCTCCGGAGAGTCCGGCTCGCCTACTTACGATTCTGGGAAAACCGCCGCAAGACAAAGATGCGAAGAGACCTGATCAAGAAGCAGGTGAAGAAGATGGAAGAAGAGCGTGAAACGTTGCTTCATGAGCGGAAGAGAGATGTCCTTCCCGAGGTATCTGTTCCCAAGAAATCACCCATTGTCAGGCCGGCTCTGAAGCAGCAGCCGCTTAGATTCAGCGATTCCGATAAATACCAGTCTCCACCATTAATGCTTCTGAATTCGTCCTCCACGGCGAGCCAGGTTGACGAAAAGGAACTGATGGAAAAGGCAAAAGTCATCGCCGACAAGCTTAAGGAGTTCGACGTCACGGGAAGCGTCGTCCAGATCCATCCCGGTCCCGTCGTCACAACCTTTGAATTCAAGCCTGAGGCGGGGATCAAGTATGCTCGCATCACCAGCCTCGTTGACGACCTATGCCTCGCTCTGAAGGCGGAATCCATCAGGATCGACAGGATTGCCGGCAAATCTACGGTCGGGATCGAGGTTCCAAATCGCGTCAAGGAGATCATCTATCCGAGGGAGCTCCTCTCATCCGAGAAATTCCAGAACGCCAAATCGAAGCTGACGCTGGCAATCGGCAAGACGATCGACGGCGACACCTATGTCGCAGATCTTGAAAAGATGCCCCATCTGCTGATCGCCGGAGCCACTGGAACTGGAAAGAGTGTCGCCCTGAACAACATGATCACGAGCATCCTGTACAAGGCAACTCCGGAGGAGGTCAAGTTCATATTGATCGATACGAAGATGCTCGAACTCGGGACCTACCAGGACATTCCACACCTTCTCATCCCGGTTGTCACCGACCCAAAGCAGGCGAGCGTCGCGTTGAAATGGGCCACCAAAGAGATGGAGAACAGGTACAAGCAGCTCGCCCTGATTTACGCCAGAAACATAGAACAGTTCAACCAGAAGTTGAAGCAGGAGGGATGGGCCAGGATCAAGGATGAGACGACCAGCGAGGAAAAAGAATTGAAACCGCTTCCATTCATCGTCATCGTCATCGATGAGCTCGCCGATCTGATGATGGTCTCCTCCATCGATGTGGAGGAATCAATCATGAGGCTGGCTCAGATGGCAAGGGCTGTCGGGATTCATCTCATCCTTGCCACGCAGCGTCCCTCCGTCGACGTCATCACCGGGATCATCAAGGCCAACTTCCCGGCGAGGATCGCCTTCAGGGTTTCGCAGAAGGTCGATTCCCGGACGATCATCGACCAGAACGGCGCAGAACAGCTCCTTGGCATGGGAGACATGCTCTTCCTTCTTCCCAGCAGCACGCGGCTGATGCGTCTGCATGGCGGTTTCATCACGGAGCAGGAATCGAAGAAGATCGCAGATTTTCTGAGAAAGCAGGGACAACCAACCTATAACGAGAGTGTACTGAGATATGAAGAAGCGGAAGAAGCTGCCTCCGAGAGGTCGGATTTCGCCATGGAGAGAGATTCCCTGTACAGGGAAGCCGTCAGACTCGTCGTGACAGAAGGGCAGGCTTCCATATCCCACCTTCAGAGGAGACTGAGGCTCGGCTATGCCAGAGCTGCCAGGATCATAGACATGATGGAAGACGACGGAATTGTGGGGCCGGCAGACGGAAGCAAGCCTCGTGAAGTCTTAGTGGGGCTCGACTACCTCGATAATATGAATCATTATTCATAATCATTCATCAGAAGATTTAGAGGCGTTTTCAAGTTCTTTTTCTTTTTTAAGGTCTCGTCCTGAAAGGTAGGCATCGATCCCTTCGGCAGCTCTCATCCCCTGCCCCATGGCTAGAATGACGGTCGCTCCACCAGTGATGGCATCGCCCCCAGCAAAGACTCCCGGCCTGCTGGTCATTCCTGTGATCTCATCTACGATGACGACACCCCACTTGTTCGTCTCGAGCCCAGGAGTGGACCTGATGGCCATGGGATTGACGCCAAAACCAAGAGCTTCGATGACAGTATCGACTTCGAGGATGAATTCAGAGCCTTTGATCGGTACCGGCCTCCGTCTTCCAGAAGCATCGGGTTCGCCTAGTTCCATTCCCAGACATTCCATGCCGGTGACCCAGCCGTCCTCGTTCCCCAGGAACCTCACCGGATTCACGAGGAACATGAACTCGATTCCTTCCTCAAAGGCATGTTCGATCTCCTCGTCTCGCGCAGGCATCTCTTCCCTGGATCTTCTGTAGACGCAGTAAACCTTCTCGGCACCCATCCTCAGCGAAGAACGGCATGCATCCATGGCGGTGTTTCCTCCTCCGATGACCGCCACTCTCCTTCCACAGAAAACCGGAGTGTCGTATTCAGGAAACTTCCTGGCCTCCATAAGGATCACCCTCGTCAGGAACTCATTTGCCGAATAGATCCCTTTAAGATTTTCTCCAGGGATCTTCATGAAGCTCGGAAGCCCCGCTCCCGTTCCAAGAAAAACCGCATCGAACTCACCGTTCAACAACTCATCGACCATTTTCGTTTTCCCCACTATGAAGTTGGTGTAAAGCCCAACCCCCATGCCATTCAACTGGGCTATTTCTTCCATTACGATCTGGTGGGGAAGCCTGAACTCCGGGATCCCGTACATCAGAACGCCTCCGGGCTTATGCAGCGCCTCATAGATCGTCACCTTGTGTCCTTTCCTGGCAAGCTGGCTGGCACAGGTCAGTCCTGCTGGACCGGAACCTACTACGGCAACTCTCTTTCCGGTCCAGGGGGGAATATCATACTCCATCTTTACATTCATTTTCCTCTCATAGTCAGCAGCGAATCTCTCCAGCTTCCCGATGTTAACGGCATTCCCCTTCTTTCCGATGACACAGAGCATTTCGCACTGTTCCTCCTGCGGGCAGACCCTCCCGCAGATCGCCGGAAGGACGTTCTTCTCCTTGATCTTCCTTATGGCGCCGAGGAAATCCCTTTCGGCTATCATCTTTATGAAGGCTGGAATATCGATCAGGACGGGACAGCCATCGATGCATTTCGGCTTCTTGCACTGGATGCATCGATTGGCCTCCATCACGGCAGACTCATCGTCTAATCCTAAATTGACCTCTTCGAAGTTGCGGCTTCTCACCTTCGGATCCAGTTCGGCGATTTTCTGCCTCGGGATCAGCATTCTTTCTTTTTGACTTAGTTCCTTTTTCTCCACATCTCACCTTTCGCGCTACTCTCTCCCGGAATGAGAAAGGGACTCGGCGGGTTTCAAAAGTGCGCTCCCTATCTATCACTCCTCTTCTCAGAAGCACATCTGCCTCTATGCTCAAGATAGGCCTCATAGGCCAGCTTCTCATAGGCCTCGAACATTTTCAATCTCTTGCTCAGCTCATCGTAATCGACCTGATGTCCATCGAAGTCTGGACCATCCACACAGGCAAACTTCGTCTCTCCCCCAACGGTAACACGGCAGGAACCGCACATCCCCGTTCCATCCACCATTACAGAGTTGAGGGAGACCATCGTCTTGATACCGTAAGGTTTTGTCATGTCCGAAATAGCCTTCATCATGGGAACGGGACCAATCCCGAGTATGAAATCGACTTTCCGGTCAGCCAGTATCTGCGAAAGGGCATCGGTGACCATCCCCTTCATCCCGTAGCTTCCATCGTTGGTCGTGACCTTGATCTCGTCGGAAGCTGCTTCGACATCTTTCTCCATGACGAGGAGGCTCTTCTCCCGCGCTCCGACGATGGAGACTACGTGGTTTCCAGCGGCCCGCAGCGCTTTCGCAATAGGAATTATGGCGCCGGCTCCGAATCCCCCTCCGAGAAGAACGCACGTTCCATACTTTTCGATCTCTGTCTCTTTCCCGAGAGGCCCGACCAGATCGAGGATTGCATCTCCCTCTTTCATATCGTTGAGTTTTTGCGATGTCTTTCCGACAGACTGAACGATGAGATTGATAACCCCTCTCTCAGGATCGGCACCGCAGTAACTTAAGGGAATTCTCTCTCCTTTCTCATCGATCCTCAGGACGATAAACTGCCCTGCCTTTATTCTTCTTGCGACGAAGGGAGCTTCCACTTCAAAGAAGAAGGTGCTGGGAGCAATCTCTTCCTTTTTCAAGATCTTGAACATGGTTCGCGCACTTTCTTAGGCTTTTGTTAAGGCAAAAATTATAGCTTAATCAATGCATCAAAAATCTCAAGCCGGCAGGGAATTCCTCGGCTAAATGAGCAAAAAATAATAGCAACGCAAACAATTCATGTCAACCACAACGCACGATGATTCCCGCGGCGTTATTGAGATGATCTGTCGGGAGCAAGGAATTTATCATAGAGTGGATGTCCGATGATGGTGATTACTCCGATGATCCATTATGGTTCTTGTCCATATTAGCAAGAATTGTGATAATATTAAAATCCATGGAAGAGACATTCAAGGCCAGAAAAGGCAGCTGGTGTTGCCCGCGGGCTGCAAACTCGTTGGTTGTGTGCGGAAGCACATGATGTTGGGTTCGATTCCCAACCTGGCCTCCAGCCTTTAGATTTCCATCATAACTTGTAATCCTTGGCAGATATTTCTGAAATGATGAGGGAGTCAGAGAACCACTTCTTCAGAAAATTTGCATTCCGAGAGCTCTCGATATTCACGTAGAAGGAGCAAATGTTGTCATAGTAGACGAGCTTCCAACGGCCGGATCCTTTCAACTTCTCGTTGACGAGGTGTTGCGTCCTGATGAGAATGGAATCCGCCCCATACTTCATCAGGACCTCCTCCCACTCTCCAACTCCATTCACAAAGTAAGCCCACTCCTTTATCGTCTCATAAGGGTATACTGTATCCGACCTTCCATCAACGAAGATCCTGCTGGAGGGCAGCTCCCAGTGGATGTAACCTCCCCAGTCATACTCGTTCATGATGTTTCCGGAGGCCCCATTCTCTTTCAACATCTTGACGGCCGTAACTGGCTGGAAGTAATCGCTCTTGAATATGCACATGCTGAGATGGATCTCCTTCTGGACCCCTTTCAGGATTAAGGGAAAAACAAGAAATATCAGAACAATCCAGTTCAAGGAAGAAGCTGGAGGATGGATGATCCTCATCATGGGCCTTCCCGACGCAGTAATCCTCTCCATCGTCCCGGTAAGGTAGCGTGCAAGTATCGGAGCGAGGACGATGGCCATCAACGGGATGAACCTGACTTTAGTGACGGAGAGATAGGAAAGAAGGATGAATAGCACAAGGTCGATTAACCTCTTCTCTCTGCTCGCCAGGAATGTCAGGACGAAGACAAAAAGGAAAAAATAAAACCATAACATCGATGAGAAGGAAAACTCATAGACCGGCTTCCATTCGGAGATTTCTGGAGTGAACGCTCCAAAGATGGTCCCAAGGATACCGTGCCAGAGATTCATTCCATATGGGTTGATCAGCGTTGCAAGAGCTGAAACGATAAAGATGGCGGATTGGAAGAATCTCTCTTCGATGTATTCCGAAAGTATGAATAAAGCGAAGACGAGCAGACCGAGAGGGAATCCTCCATGCAGATTCGTCCATATCAGAAATAAGATGGGCAGCAGGAAAAAGACCTTCATTCGCTCCTTCGAGTATTTCAGTAGAATAAATATCAGGAGAGAGAGCAGGAGAAACGTGAAGAGCTGCGGCCTGAAGAGGAAATACCTGTGCGATACTACCGCGCAGAGGATTGTGGAGAGAGAGGAAATGAGAACGGAACCGGAAAGCCGAAGAGCGTTCAAGAAGACGATGGAAAAAACAGCTATACAGAGGATGGCTCTCAGAACGACAAGCCCGCCGGAGCCGGTCGTCCTGTACAGAAAATAGAAGAGGGCTCTCGCCCCCCACTCATAATCGATCCATTTGCCACCCGGGACGGAAAAAGAGTGAGCGTCCGTTTTCGGTATCCTCTGCTCTTCTACTATCTCCCTGCCGCTGTAGAGGTGGCAGAAGAGGTCAGGATCGGCAAATCTGTTGGAATCAACCAGTACGAGTGCGGCTAGGATCGTCAAAAAAAATATAGTGATGTACCATGGGTTCCTCACAGGTGCGTTATTCCTGTTCATGAGATTCTACGATTCTCTCAAAGCCATCAGCGCTTTCCGCGCCGCATCCTGCTCTGCCTCTTTCTTCGATCTTCCCCTGCCTTCCAAGACAGACTCCCCGGCGATTTTCAACTCGACGAAAAACCTTTTTTCATGGTCCGGTCCTTCCTCTCGCACGACGAAATACTCTGGAAGGCCCATTCCCTTTTTATGGAGGATCTCCTGAAGCGCGCTCTTGCTGTCTTTTTCGATGAGGGCACTTTTCCTGGCCTTCACAAGGCCCGACAGTTTCTTCTCGAAGAGGACCTCCAGAACCTTCTTCACATTCGCCATTCCTCCATCGATATAGATTGCAGCTATGAGAGCTTCCAGTGTCGCCGAAAGGATCGATTCCTTCTGCCCTCCTCCCGTCTTCTCTTCACCTTTCCCTAAAATGATATGTTCCCCGAGGCTGATTTTCCTCGCTGCATCGGAGAGGCTCTTCGCCGAGACTATAATCGACCGCACCCTCGACATCTTTCCCTCGGATAGATTCCTGTGTTTATTGTAGAGCATCTCCGAAACGATGAAATTAAGAATGGAATCGCCGAAGAATTCCATGATCTCATAGTTTCTGCCGAAGCCCTCCTCGTTCTCCTGAAAAGAAGAGGGGTGCGAGAGAGCGCCGAGCATCATTTCCCTGTTCTTGAACTTGTACCCCAGCCTCTTCTCAAGCCGGCTCCATCGCTTTGAAGCCCTTTTCTCATTCTTCTCATTCTTCTCTTTCTTCTCTTTCTTCATGGCAGCTTGCATGTCGCCTTAGTTTTTGGTGTCGATTGCTTCTATTCGCCCTGGGATATCCCGTCGTCGGGCAGCATGCCCGACCTATTGGTCTAATTGTTGTTTGACGGTAATCTCTTTCTCGAGTTCTTCGGAAATGGATAGGCCTCTTGATTTTGCAAGCCGGACCATCTCCATCGCCTTCTGCAACTCCCCCTTCACGAAATAGCAGGTGGCCAGGTTGTTGTAAGGATTGGCAAAGAACGGCTTCAACTCAATCGCTTTCAGAAAGAGGACCTCCGCCTTAGCGCACTCTCCCCAGTTCACGAAGATGACTCCAAGATTGTTGTATGCCTCCGCGAGATCAGGGTTTATCGCAATGGTCTTCTGATAATATTCGACTGCCTCTCCGTTCCTCCCCATTTTCGCCAGGACTACGGCGATGTTGAATGGAGCATAGGCCGACCGTGGATCAAGATCGGACTGTTTCTTGAAGCTCGAGATCGCCTCTTCGTGCATCCCCGCAGCATTGAAAGCGGTCCCCAGATTCCCGTAGCTCGCCGCTTCCTCGAAGCGGTAAACATCCCCCATCTTCAGAAACGAAAATACGGAGATGACGATTATGGCCATCATTGCAAAAACGGACTTCCTGATCTTCCCCGGCTGGCCAATATCCATAATATGAGAAATGCCGGCTCCTGCGAATATGCAAAGAACGGGAACTGCCGGAAGCCTGTATCGTGAAGACATGTAGAAAATCATGACCGTGAAGAACTGCACTGAAAGATATAACATCAGCGGAGCCTTTCCTCTCCATGGATAGGAAGCAATTATCCCGAAGAGCGCAAATGAAATGATAATGCCAAACGGTATGAAGGCCATGTTAATGACATATTCTCTTTCGATGGAGTAGTTGTATTCCAGCGAATGCTCATAACTATCGAAGAAATAGAAAAACTTCTTCATCTCGAGCAGGACCCATTGCCAGGGATGCATCCGTATGAACTGGAGCCCCTTGTCGAACCAGAACCTTGAGATTTCCTGATCCGAGAGTGCTCTCTTGCTTTGTGCCTGAGCATAGTATCTTTCCTCCATCCTCTGCTGGACGATATCTCCCGAAAACCCGGGGAGCGGTGTGTAGATTCCATACGCATATGGATTGTTCCCCTGGCAGAACGTGATCCCTCCGTTGAGAGATATTAAAACAAAATCCCCCGACCTGAGATAGTTCCTGTAGGTCACCGGCAGAATCGCTACAAGGAATCCTGCTGAAAATGCTGCCGCATGAACGATTCTTCTGCCGAAAATCCGGACGCCCTTGCCGGCTGCTGCCTCATCCGTCAGATGCTTCTTTCTCCAACCTGAAAGCATTATCCAGAGAAAGGCCAGTGGGAAGAGGAGAAGCATGTTCGGGCGGATCAGGCAGGAGATCCCGAGAAGGATGCCGCTGCCTGCAGATAGAAGCAATGTCACGGGTCCGGTTCTTCTCTCCTCTGATTCCGCATACCCTTTCAGCATGTAAAGAAGCATGAGGCCAATTAAGATGGCAAGCGTCTCTGGAAGGAGTTTCGACTCAAAAAATGTTATCGTCGGATGAAGGGCAAATATGGCCGATGCCAGAAGGGCTGTCCTTCCGGAAAAATATCTCTTTGCCACAAGGAAAACGAGAAGGGTGGTCGCCAGCCCGATGAGCATCTGGACGACATAAACGCCGACAGGAGAAGGTGAGAAGATGGAGTAAATGAACGAGACGAAATAAGGGTAAAAAGGAGCCTGATAAAACGCCCCCTCTTCGAAGAGCCTCCCTTCCAGGATTGCCTTAGCCCACTGGTCATACTTAAGAGAATCGAGGATCAGGACTTTTGCGAACGGGTTTCTCCCGAGATAAGTGATTAGATATACGAACCTTGATAGAGCGGAAAAAATGAGGATAACCGAAAGAACCCACCGGACGACCCTTGCCTCTACCTCTTCATTCAGAATTCTATTTTCTTCCAGAAAACTATTATCTTTCAGGACTCTATCCTCATCAAGAACAGCACTTTTTATCAATCAGGCTTCCTAAATGGTTCTCCGCTTGCCCGGATGATTACCTATTTTATCTCAATATCGTTGCTCCACTACATAAAATTCCATAAAGAAAGTATAATAAACAGCTTAACCATGAAGATAGATCGGAACTGGCAAGAGAATCGTGCGGCATTCGCCGTTCTCGTCATTTACATCTGCTTTATATTCTCAGGAGCGAGCGGTCTAATCTTCGAAGTGGCATGGTCGAAGGCGCTCTCCCTTTATCTCGGAAATACCCTCCATGCAATCAGCACCGTAGTTGGGGCTTACATGGCCGGCCTCGGGTTTGGAGCCCTGCTCTCCGGTAATTTCTGCGGACGCCTCCGGTATCCCATACGGACCTATGGCTGGATTGAAGGAACCGTCGGGATATTCGGCCTGGTCTCGCCTTTCGTCTTCGATCTGCTCTTCCCCGTCTTTGGCCACCTCTCGTTTCTCAAAGACAGCTCTTTTACCATCTTTCTTATAGCCAGGTTCGTGATCGTCTTTTCAATTCTCCTGATACCGACAGTAGCCATGGGGATGACCCTTCCCCTTCTCGTCTCGGCCCTGACTGCCAAGAGGCCTGAATTCGGCTCCAGTGTAGGGAAATTGTACGGCTTAAACACCGCTGGAGCCGTCCTGGGAACGGTTCTCGGAGGATTCCTGCTATTACCCTATCTAGGCCTGTTCAAGAGCATTATAAGCGCTTCTTTGCTGAACCTGACGATACTTGCCTTGATATACCTTGTCCCCTCCTTGCGAAACTGGTTCACCCATGCTTCGGAGAGGGATATTGAAAGATCGGCAGCGGCGAAAGCAGGGATGGAAACAGCACCCGCGGGGGCAAAAGGGCATCTGAAACCAGAGAAAAGAGCCGCCGGAGTCATCATCCTGACGCTCTTTGCTATTTCCGGCTTCCTCGCTCTGGTCTACGAGGTGGGATGGACGAGAGTCCTTTCCCTCACCATAGGTTCCTCCGTTTATTCCTTTACCATTATCCTCGCCACATTCCTGCTGGGGATAGCCCTCGGAAGCCTCATCATCGCAAGAAAAGCCGAGAAGATGAAGAGACCCGTTCTGATCTTTGGAATACTCGAAGTCATTCTCGGAATATCCACACTTGCGGGGACTTTTTTCTTCTATTATATTCCCCAATTCTTCGCCGTTATCATCTACAAAAGCCACTTTAACGTGAAGCTGATCGTCGCCGGCGAGTTTCTTCTGTCGGCCCTCATATCCTTCATCCCATGCCTGATCATGGGGCTCCTGTTCCCCGTTGCCGCCTGTGCCTACAGGAAAAGCGAAGTATCGGCCGGGAAGAACATCGGAAGGATATACTTCTTCAACACATTCGGGGCAATCTTCGGCTCCATTGCAACGGGATTCATCCTGATCCCGCATATCGGAATCCTGAAGACTCTCATCCTCACCTCGGCTTCGAGCGTCCTGATCGGGATCATAGCCTTCTTCTCCTCCGAGATACAGTTGAAGCCCAAAATTCTTTCTTCAGGGCTTGCCCTCTCATTTACATTCTTCCTCTCCGTCCTCGTTCCTTCCTGGGATATCGGCCGAATGAACCGCGGCCTGATCCAGATCATCCGGGACATCAAAACCGGAGACATCTCTGGAGGCGTGAAGAAAGAGGAGGAGATTCTCTACTATAAAGAGGGAAAGAACGCCACGGTCGCCGTCTCCTACGTGGGCTCGGACATGTATCTCAAGATAGGAGGTAAGATCGACGCAAGCGCCGTGGCCGACTCCATCACACAAACACTATGCGCTCAGATCCCGCTTCTGTATGCGGATAATCCAAAAGACGTATGCGTAATTGGGCTGGGAAGCGGAGTGTCGACCTATTCCGTCCTCACCCATCCAGTACGCTCAGTGGATACGCTGGAGATCGAAGAGTCCGTCATCGAAGCCTCAGGATATTTTTATCCCGTCAATCACGACCCTCTATCAGACCCGAGATCCACGATCATCGTCGAGGATGCCAGGAGCTACCTCTCTTACACCGACAAGAAATACGATGTCATCATCTCCGAACCATCCAACCCATGGATCGCGGGGATCAATTCCCTGTTCACGGCCGATTTCTATGAGATCATCAATAAAAAATTAAATGATGGAGGAGTTTTCTCGCAGTGGCTTCAGACATACGAGCTATCTGTGGATTCCCTCGCGACCATCATGCGGACAATGAACTCCAAATTTCACAACTGTCACTTCTATTACATCACCAGGGGCGGGGATTCTCTCCTGATCGCAAAGAAGGGGAAGATCGAACTCGATTTTGCGAAAGTCTCGCGCTTCTTCGAGAACGAAAAGGTAGCGCGAGACCTCAGGAAAATCAACATCACCAACCCCTTCGACTTTTCTACTTACTACATCGCTCCTCTCACTGAGATCGTGAGGGCTCTTGGAAAAGGAACCATAAATACTGATGATAACTCCTATATAGAATACAGGGCGCCCTTCGAGCTTCTCTCACCTAAAGAACGAGAGTACAGCATCGCAGTCGGTGAACAGTTCATCGATGAGACGAAGAAAGTCTTCTTTCCCGACCTTGGCGAAGGAGAATCATTGCTCAACCTCGGACTCTCATTCCTGAAGCTAAATGATAAAGTGCGAACGGACTTCATACTTGCCAGACTGAAATCCAGAAATTATGAGAAAGAGACATCAACGTTCATCGAGGAGATAAGAAAGATGGAAGAGGTTAAGGCAAATGAGAAGAAGGGATACGATCTCTTCAATAGAGCCGAGGAAGCCTTCAGGGCTGAAAACAATAGCCTTGCTTCGGATTCTGTCATGGAAGCTCTGGCTCTTGCTCCGCATCTTGATGATCTCGCTTTCAACGGTGCTCTCATGCTCCTGAATCTTGGCAAACTTGATGAAGCAGAAAAAATATTGAAGGAGATCATCAAAAGAGAACCATTCGCCTATACTTACACATCCTATCTCAACCTCGGAAGCCTCTACTGGAACCGGAAAGAGCCTGACAGGGGGATCGAATACTATCAGAAAGCCATCGATTATAACCCCTATTTTACCAGCGGTTACGTACAAATAGCGCGGGCATACGCAATGAAGGGTGAAAAGGAACAAGCGAGACAGAACCTTTTGCGTGCACTCAAACTGAACCCTGCAAACTCTCAGGCTCGAGAGCTTTTAAATTCCATCTAAAACTTTACAATAAATTTAGCTTGTTATGGTAAAGTAAAGACTCGAATGAGTTCTCTATGTATCAAGACAGAGCGGAAAGATCATTTCAAGAAGTTTGATGAATGTTAAATCTTCCTGGAACAAGATGTTTCATCATCCCTCTTTTCCTCTTGGCTTTTCTCCTGCAATGCACATTATCAATGGTCCAGCTCTCTGCCACATCCGATGAGGTGGCGCATCTGCCAGCAGGATACACTTACCTGCAAACCGGAGACTTCCGGCTCAATCCCGAGCATCCTCCTCTTATCAAGATGCTAGCTGCTTATCCCCTTCTTTTCCTGAATCTCCCCTCCCCTTATACCAGCAAATACTTTCTGAAAAATGAAAAGTGGGAGTATGGGAAATCCCTTCTCTACCAGTCCGGAGTCAGAGCAGAAACGATGCTTTTTCTGGGGCGTCTCGTCATCGTTTTACTGGGGCTTTTCCTCGCCATCCTGCTCTTTCGCTGGACAGATCAACTCTTTGGAGAGAGAGCATCCGTCTTCTCGCTCTTCATCTTCGTTTTCGAACCGAATATCATTGCACACTCCCAACTGGTTACGACCGATCTCGGCTTTACGCTGTTTTTCCTCCTCTCCATCTACTGGATGTGGCGATATTTTCAGGAGCCTGGCATCAAGTCTCTTATCATCTGTGGATTATCCGCAGGACTGGCTTTCGCCACGAAGTTCTCAGCCATCCTTCTAATCCCCATTATATTCATCCTGCTGCTTTTAGAGATATTCCTCTCCTGCAGCTCGTCGCACAGAACAGATACCCGATACTTACCCTTTCACAAGCTACTTCTCTTCGCCTTCGTTGTTCCCCTTATTGCTACGGCTGTCGTCGCAGCTTCCTACAGTTTCATCAACATAAAATACTATTTCATCGGGCTGAATTCTGTTTTCATCCACGGGAAAATGGGGCATGCCGCTTTCCTTGCCGGGCAATACTCCGATACGGGCTGGTGGTACTATTTTCCTCTATCCTTTCTAATCAAAACCCCCATCCCTCTTCTCATCTTTCTCTTCTTATCTGCTTTGATAATATTTATCGATATTCTCACGGCTTCATCTACTTTCAAGAGAGGACGCGCAGGCGTAAACGAAGCTGGTTCAAGTGAGAAAGATACAGGCAAGAATGAGCAAGCTGCTGTTCTATCGATTCGCTCCTGGTTTTATCTTCTTGTCCCTCCTCTGCTCTTTCTGACCGCCAGCATGATGGGTAGACTCAATATCGGGGTGAGACACATCCTTCCCGTCTTTCCCTTCGCCATCATCCTCTGCGGAATCATCTTTTCAAAGAGCTGGCATTATAGGAGTATCCTGCTGAAACGACCAAGATGGAAAAAGATTGTATCCAGCATATTCGTTCTATTCTGTGCGTGGTATGTTGTCGGGTCCTTATATATATTTCCCCGTCATCTTTCATACTTCAATGAGCTGATCGGCGGTCCTTCGCGTGGGTATGAATATTCCGTTGATTCCAACCTGGACTGGGGACAGGACCTTCCCGCCCTTCGGAAATACCTTGACAAAAACCATATTGATGGGGTCATACTTTCATACTTCGGAAATGCCGACCCATATTACTACGGGATTGACTATCAGTACCTCCCGCTTTGCGGAAAACCGAAAATCCCGTCGAATTACATGGATCCCGGAAGAAATTTTGATTACATTGCGATAAGCGCCACACATCTCCAGTCTGTTTTCACTCCAAATCATCATTGTTTCGACTGGCTCAAGAAGAGGAAACCATATGCCCGGATCGCTTATTCCATCTTTCTTTTCGACGTGAGGAACGACCCAGAGGCGCATATAGCACTTGCAGAGATCTATCTAGGCTCGGGGATGCCCGAAGTTGCGAGAAGGCATTTCTTAAAAGCTCAATCCATTGCACAACAGAGCATGCATGAGAAGTAATATACAGATCACCATGCTCGCTGTTCTGCTTGCAGTCTTTGCAGTGCAGGCGGTCGGCGGGATCTGGAACAATGCGGCTACGTATGATGAAGTGGCTCATCTTCCCGCTGGCTACGCATATATAAGGAAGGGAGACTTCCGTTTCAATCCCGAGCACCCCCCACTGGTCAAGATGCTCGCGGCGCTTCCCCTTCTCACAATGGAAATCCCTCCCGTCGAGCAGAACCCCCACTGGAACTCCAACAATGAATGGCTGTTCGGCAGATACTTTCTCTACCACTCGGGGATAAATGCCGATAATGCCATCTTCCTCGGAAGGCTGCCGATGGTTCTGCTGGGTATTCTTCTCGGATTTCTCGTGTTCAAGTGGAGCCAGGAAATCTACGGCACAGGAGCTGGATTGTTCTCCCTGTTTCTCTTCTGCTTTGAACCGAATGTCATCGCCAGCTCACAGGTGATCCATACCGATCTTGGATTTTCTCTCTTCCTGGTCCTATCTCTCTATCTGTTCTGGAAGGCCATGCAGGAGCCATCGAGGAAGAGATTCATTCTGGCCGGGATGTCTTTCGGGTTGGCTCTCTCGACAAAATTCACGGCGCTGATCCTCATCCCGGTCTATCTGGCTCTGATCCTGCTGTATCTCTTTGAAGATCGTGCCGCATTCGCCTTTCGCCGATTCCTATTCCGGAAAGAGGATCGACTCACACTGAGACTGCGACTCTACTTCGCCCTCTCTTCTTTTGCTCTTCTCCTGCTCACTGCCATGATCGTCCTGATAATCTCTTACGGCTTTACGTCGGTCGGCAGATACTTCGACGGGTTGAGTTTCGTCCTGGATCACAACCGCAAGGGAAACCCGGCCTTCCTCTTTGGTATGTATTCTGATTCCGGCTGGTGGTATTACTTCCTGCTGGCATTTGCCGTTAAGACCCCCATTCCGGTCATTATCATTTTTGCCTCTGCTCTCTTATCGTTTGGAAGAGACCTCTTTAAGAATTTCAAAACCCCCGGGAATTTCTATCTTCTTATTCCTGTTCTGCTCCTGCTTTTCTTTACTGCAGCCGGACGCATCAATATCGGCCTGAGGCACATCCTTCCCGTCTATCCCCTGCTCTTCATCTTCAGCGGCAGGCTCTTTTCATTCATCGGATCAAGTACATCAAAGGCAAATAGCACTTCCTTAATCATCATTTTTGCGCTTCTGCTCTGGCTCCTCGGATCCGCAATCTTCATCTTTCCACATCATCTTGCCTACTTCGACGAGTTGGCTGGTGGGCCTTCCAACGGATACAAATATCTCGCTGACTCAAATCTTGACTGGGGGCAGGACCTGATCCGTTTGAAAAAGTTCCTGCAAGAGGAAGGTGAGGATTCAGTAATCCTGTCCTATCTTGGAAGTGCCGACCCGAACTATTACGGCATCAAATATCAATACCTGCCAGGATACGGGCTGAACAGCCCCCAGGATTACCGGATAAAATTCAAGCGGAAGGAGTTCGTTGCCATTTCAGCCACGAATCTGCAATCGGTCTTCTTCAACACGAGGGACACATTCGACTGGCTCAAAGAGAAAGAGCCCTGCGCGAGAATAGGATACAGCATTTTCGTCTGGGAAATCTCCAAAGACAGAGAGGCTCATCGGAACTTAGCCCGTCTCTACAGAGAATTCGGCATGCCCGATCTTTCAAAAAAACATGAGAAGTCAGCGGCAAATGAAAAAGAATGGTAGATTAATCGCAGATCTAAGGAGCAGAAACTGAGGAGCATCTAAGATAAAAAGCGTAGAATTTCTTATCGCCTGCGGGAAAGGTCTTGAAGCAGTAATTATTCTTGAATTCAGGCATCTCCACCAATTCCTGCTGCGCTCCGAAATAGAGCATCTTCTGGTACTCTCCTTCCGTGATGGGAAAATCCCAGTCCACGATGTGATGGACGATGATGATATCCGGGGCTCTCCGGAGAATGTAATAATTGTCGTACTTCTCATGGCCGATGTATCCCCCTCCCGTGTGGATGGGCCGATGCGCTATATGCCTATCAGTAAGACCCACCATGTCGATGGCTTTCAGCCCGGAATAGAACGAGATGGCGCCGATTGTAGAGAGGGCCACAGTCCTGTCTGGATTGTAATGCTGATGGAGCCATTTTCCGAACTCTGACCACCTCTGCGCCAGATCCACTTCGAAGCGAGCCCGCTGATATTCGGTCATCTCGTGCTTGCTCGCCTTCACAAAATAGAGCCCTGATGAGGATATGGAGATGAGCAAGGAAAGAAACACAATGAGATAGGGCTTCAGATTCGACCATAGACTGCTCCGGAAGAGGGACTGCACGACTCCGGAGGAAAATTCCTGATAGAATAGACAGAGGAATGGAAGGATGGGAACCGCAAAGCGATACAGGGCAAGATGATCTCCCCCCTCCACGGCCACGGCAAGAGAGAGAAAAAGGACTACGCCAGTGATGTAAAGGATTTGATATTTCATCTCCCGCAGCTTGAGGATGAGAACGAGAGGGATGATGAGGATGAGAAACGAAAGTTGCGAGAAATTCCAGATGTAATCAAGCCCCCTCAGTAGAAGAGCAGAAGAATAAGAGCCGATCTTGGCGTAATAGGTGTTTGGAAGAAAATCGCCGTAGTAGAGATAGCGCCATAAAGAAAAAATGATGGCCATTGCAATAAAAAGGA
Source organism: Acidobacteriota bacterium (assembly GCA_040752675.1). Classification (NCBI taxonomy): domain Bacteria; kingdom Pseudomonadati; phylum Acidobacteriota; species Acidobacteriota bacterium. The sequence goes on along the minus strand of JBFMGF010000117.1, from coordinate 673 downwards.
TTGCATGCCGGCATAAATAAACCGGAATCATCGCCCTCTTCTTCCAGAAAACGCCATAGATCACAAGGAAAACGATATTGAAGAGGAAGAGGATCGGCGTTTCTGGTCTTGTCAGATAAGCCAGGGAGAGGATGACCGAACTCCAGGAGAGGAGACGTGGTCGATCCTGCTCAAGCGCTCTAAGAAAGATGATGGCGCTTGCAACGATCAGGAATGTGAAAGGCGCAGTCTCCATTCCGGAGAAAGAATAGCAGATGAAAGGAAGCTGCACAGCAAGCGCTGCTGGTGCCCCCCATGAGTTTTTCCAGTTTGACTTTTCGCCTTTGAGATGTCGCGATAGAAAATATATTGCCAGGATGGAAGCAGCACCAAAGATGATCGCAGCGATTTCTGCCCATGTCGCTCCATCGATTTTCAGCAAAAAGGGGATAGCGAGGGTCAACGTCCATAAAAGGTTAGTATATCCCTCGACATGTTCCCCCTCATTAAAGACAAGCCCTTTCCCTTCAGCCAGATTTCTCGCATACTGTAACGATATGTAACTATCATTGTGCTGCTTCAGATGAAATTGGAGAAACGGGCATGGTAGACTAAGGTGGTCGAAAGGAGGCGAAGGATGACCACACAGAGAAGAAAATACAGCCCGCAGCAGAAGATCGAAATCTTACGGGAA
>JBFMGF010000116.1 GCA_040752675.1 Acidobacteriota bacterium | reverse complement strand
CGGCGAATCGCTGAAGCTACTTTTAGGGATTGGGATTCCGGTCATCGAGAAGAGACTCAAGAGTCTCCTTGACCCGTTAATTTATTTTTTGCACAGTAAGGGGATTGAAATAGCGAGTCTTCTCACTCCCGCGCATCGCTCGTCCATTCTCTCATTCAAAGTAAAAGATGGAGCCCGTTTGGCTGCCAAGCTCGCGAGGGGAAAGATCATCGTTTCCTATAGAGAAGGGATGATCCGCGTCTCCCCCCACATCTTCAACACCGACTCCGACATCACCCGCCTCATCTCCTCCCTGGCGATTAAGGATTGAAAGCCGTGAAAGAGGATAATTCCAACATTAAGGCTTTCATCGATATGCAATAGCCAGTTGCTCTTCAATGTATTTCTGCATTTCGTTGTCGTGTAAGGGGAAATTGCTTATCTTGTGAAGGAGATAGTCTAAATTCTTTTTGCAAAATTCTTTTGCACTGTCATCATTTAGTTTGTCATATATTCTCATCAGGTAATAATAATTAAAGAAAAGAATGTCATAATAATTACATTTTTCGGCTATCGTATTTGATTCTTTGCAATTGCCGATGGCTTGGTCAAATTTATTCTCAAAATAACAAGAACAGCCTAAGTTGTGATAGGTTTGAGAAAGCGCTCGCAACAAATTTTCTTCTTTTGCAGACAGTAAAGCTCTTTCTAATAATGATTTTGCTTTTTTAAATTTCTTCATTGTCATATAAGCAACGGCCATACAATTCAATGTAGTGCAAATTTCTTTCTTATATTTCCGTTTTTCATATTCTTCAAGAGCTTGTTGATAAGATAGAAGAGCATCAGTAATTTTCCCTAAGTGCTGAAGAATATTTCCTTCAAGATGTAAAGCAAAAGGGAAGAGATATAGATTCCTTCTCTGATTAAGAAGTCTTTTGCATTCAAAAATTGAAGCCAACGCTAGAGGAAAATTTTTTTGCAGTTTGCAAATAAATGCAAATTCGAAAAAAGCCCTGGCGAGATGTTGCTCATTTTTTTGTGATATTAAAATCAGCTGATCTGATGCTTCTTTTGCTAAATTGAGCTTACCTGTTTTCCGCAGAAAAACTATCGCGTGCAACAGTGCGAGATATATGTTTTTATCTTTAATGACATTAGAGCTTTTTGTCCTGAGCGTTAGGAAGGATAGTCCTGTTTTAATTTTGCTTTCATCAAGTTTGGGAAAACTATTGAAATTTATCTCATCGCAATAAAGTGCATGTTCTTCAGGGCGACTGGGATGTCCGAGTTCCAGTTTCTCGATCAATAATTTTGGACTGACATCATAAATTTTACTTAATGTCAGCAAAACAGGGATAGAAGGCAAGGTTTTGCCGGATTCGATCTTTGATAAGTATGAGATTGATATTTTTCTACCAGTGATGGCAGATAAACTTTCAACCTTCTTCAAAGAAAGATTGTGCGTTTTTCTGAGATTTTTAAGCAGGTATCCTAAATGATTTTTTGCGTTTAAGCTGAGCAAGAGAGCTACTGATTGTTCAAAACTTTTATCTTTATATAAAGGCGGGCTCGCGGAATATCTTCAGAGCTTGAGTAGGGCTCATATCTCTGCTGGGTCCATTGATCTCCTATCTTTTCACTCCAAGCAAGATAATTCTCATCATAAATCCAATCAACCCACACATGCTGATTCATAGCATGTACTGTGGGCATAGTATTGTTAGGGAATGTACTAGTTCCTATAGTTGTCTTTGAGGATACATGAGGAATAGGATCATTATCATCAATTATTTCTGCAACTATAGATTTATTGTTTGAGGAATCAATTGTTTCATATGCCACGTAACTCAAGTTTTGATATGGGGCTATGGAAGGATATTTGCTTTTTTCTAATGGATCTGAAATCTGTAGAACTAAAGACCAATTTGAAGTGTATTTTTTTATCTTATAGTAGACTTGAGGAATTAACTCGTTGCTCCACCATGCAATTTTTACCGTTCCATCTTCACTCACAACTATAAAAGGATCAAAATCATCTATATTGTCATTTGTTAGAAATTCATAATTAGACCATTCCGCGCCAGAGTAAAATGAATAGACAATTTCATATTTATTTATATCGAACCTACTCCACGCGACTTCAGGAAATCCAGTAAAAGAGTTTATTGCAAAGGATGGCCTTCCATCACCATTTAAATCTCCATTTTCATTTAATAGAGCTCTATTTGGATTATTACTAAATTTTTTCCAAAATTCATTATGTTGTGTTTCATTAAAAGTAAATATAGTGCTTGCATAATTGTCACTAGAGTCTTTTACAACAGATAATTCAGCATGCAAAGAAATGCCACACATTGCAAAAAAGGTAAATATTATTATGAATCTGAGCTTCATCATTTATCCTTTAAACCTTCTAGTTCAAGAAGGCTCTTAAATTCTTCTAATGCAGAGAACGTACCTTCAATCTTTGGCAAAAAGGATCTTAAGACTTTTTTATATTGTTCAACCGAATCTGAAGCGTTCATTTTTTCATTGATCTTCATTAAATAAAAGCAATTTGTGAAAAGGATGTTATAGTAATCGCCTTTTCTAGAAATATTGTTTGATCGAACAAAATATCTAATAGCTTCTTTTCTTTTATTTTTTAAGTAGTAACAATATCCTAAGTTGCTTAATATGATTGCTACTAATTTCTTGAAATCATATTTATAGGCCATGGCTAGGCTTTCTTCCAGAAGCTTAATAGCCGCGTCATAGCTTTTTTTCTTTGCAAGGGCTATAGCTTTATTAGAAATTGTACGGCATATTTCTAGACTGTTGTTTAATTGCACAAAGATTTTTTCTGCTTTTTCATATTCTTTTATTGCATCTTCAACTTCGTTCAATTCAGAATGGATATTTGCTTTTAAATGAAAGATATAGGCATTTAATTCTGGATTGTCTAAAATGTTTGATAAATTTTCTGCTTCTTTAATAGTTGATAATGACAAAGGAAAATGGCCTAGACTTCTAAAAATATAGGAATATTCTAAATAGGCGCGGGCGGTAATATCTTTGTTCTGATAATATTTAAGAAGGATTTCTTCTATTTTAAGTTTTGCGAGTTCCAATTTGCCCATGTTGCGGAGCATGACTGCGATGCTCAGCTCGGATTCGGCCGTCTTTTCCTTTCTTGAAAGCATGGAGAGATCCAAGGAGGCTTCAAAGAAGGAAAGAGCCTTTTTGAAATTACCATGCCGAAGCTCTTCCAACCCTTTCTGTTTGAGCTCTTCGTAGGTGATGCCGGTGAGGTCAACAGGGGCAGCATCTTCTTCAAGGTCGAGGCGTTCAATGAGGCTCTGGATTTTCACGCCGTAGATCTTGCTCAGTGTCACTAGCTTTGGAAGCGCGGGAACAAACTTCCCGGTTTCAATCTTTGATAGATAGGATGGTTTAATAGGATCTTTGAAGGAAAGTGATAACTCTTCCACTTTGGTTAGAGAAAGCCTTCGTTGTGCCCGGAGTTTTCTGAGGTAGGAGCCAAGATTGTAGTTTGTGCTCTTCTTCACTTTAGATGTCATAAAAAAGTAGAAACTGCAACAGCCTAAAAACCAAACTCCGCTGGAAGTACCAGCTTGGGGAAAATCACCCTAACATTACTTTAAGGAATCCCTTGAGTCAAGAAGAAATCTAAAAATCATTGTTATGCAAGGTATATTGCTATAAAAACAAAACCAGATGAAATTCAAATTACACTAATAAAACGATGTATAATAGCAGGAAATTTAGAAGGACTTTAGTAATACCCATCTAGAAAGAGCGAAATATGCTTGTCAGGATGTTGCATCCGTGGAAGGTAAGCCCGCAGCAAGCGCGCGCCATTCAGAACAGCCTGTCGAAGAAAGTCATTCAGAATTGGGATAATAGACATGTAAGAACAATCGCCGGGGCGGATGTTTCTTTCCCTGATTCCGATACCGTTCTTGCTGCAGTAGTCATCGTAACCTATCCCAACATGAAGGTAATTGAAACGAGGCTCAGATCAGGAAAATGTGAGTTTCCCTACATTCCGGGGCTCCTTGCGTTTCGGGAAGTGCCGGCGCTTATCTCGGTCCTCGAAGAATTGAAATCGGAGCCGGACATCCTTATGTGTGATGCGCAGGGAATCGCGCATCCAAGAGGGATGGGACTGGCAACCCACATTGGCATCCTGACAGACAAACCATCCATAGGATGCGCAAAATCCTGCCTCTACGGAAAGTATGACGAGCCTGGTGATCGCAAAGGGGATTTTTCCTATCTCACAAACAATTCAGGAGAGAGGATCGGAGCAGTCCTCAGAACTCGTGATGGGGTTCAGCCGGTATTCGTCTCCGTAGGCCACAGGATCGACCTGAACAAATCGATTGACATCGTTCTTGCTTGCTCTTTAAAATTCAGGATACCTGAGCCGCTAAGGCTGGCTCACAAACTTGCCGCCGGAGAGAAAATTGAAATGGAAGGTGAAAAAGAGAGCCCGCAACTCACTCTTTTTTAGATAACATTCAGGCGGTAGAGGCAGATAAATGCATCGAACGTGTTAAGCTTCGGAATTGTGCCGGTCGGTAGCTATTGAGACAGGAGAGGAATGCAAGCCAAAGGGACGAGGATCGGATTTCTGGTTCTGCTGGGGCTTTTGCTTGTGGCATTTGTCGCCATCATCAAGCCGTTCTTGATGCCCGGGCTTCTTGCCGTTCTGGTCGTCATCATCTGCGACCCGATCTATCAGATCCTTCTCAGATGGCTGAGGCAGAGAAGGTACATCGCTGCCCTCTGTGCCACGTTCCTTGTTCTACTTGTAGTAATCATACCTCTTGGGATAGTCGTCGGAGTCGTCATATCAAACGCGGCCAATGTCGTAATGAACATCACTACTCAGCTTGAGGGCGGGCAGATGGCACAACAGATCGATCAAGCAACGGAATGGGTCAAGAGCAAAATCAGCATTGTTGCTGGTCTTCTTCCAGCCGATTTCGATCTGCGAAGCACCGTTCTCGGCGTTTTTAAATCCATCGGAAGCGTTGTCTATCAATATTCTCCACGCGTCCTCTCGGCAACCATCGGTCTTCTGGGTGGACTCCTGTTAATGATCGTCTTCATCTTTGTCCTCTTTGCCGAGGGTGCTCGCCTGTATCAGAGCATCCTATCCTTGCTACCGCTGGATGAAGAGCACAAGAAGGTCATCGTGCGTGAGATCCGCTTCGTCATCTCCGCCACTTTCCTGAGCATGATCGCAACGTCAGTTGCTCAGGGAATACTCATCGGGATCGGTTTCTGGATAGCCGGGATCTCCAATCCTTTCATATGGGGACTGGTTGCTATTGGAGTGACATTAATCCCGGTGATCGGTGGACCTATCATGTACGTCACGGCAGCAGCAGCCCTGCTGATCGGAGGCCGCTGGGTAGCTGCCATCTTCATCTTGATCTACGGGATCGGGATTGTCTCCACTGTGGATAATATCATTAAGCCGCTTATAATGCGCGGAAAAGTGAATGTCCATCCGCTGCTTCTTGCTCTGAGCATCATGGGAGGCGGCATGTGGCTTGGTCCGATCGGCATCATCCTGGGACCGCTGGTTGTTGTTCTTCTGCTTGCCATGCTTAAGATCTATCAGCGCGAATTCTCCTGATTATCAAGTCATGCTTTGCATCATGAGGAGAAAATATGGCTAAAAAGTACATTCAATGGCTTTATGAAGAACTGCCATCCCTTGTTGACAAAGGCGTTCTCACTCCTGAGAGCGCCCAGAAGCTGCGGACACATTATGGTGTGGTCAAAGCAAGAAGTGGCTTCCAGCTCGCACTCATCATCTCCAGCGTTCTGGGAGCCCTCCTCATCGGTCTCGGGATCATCCTCCTCTTCGCCCACAACTGGGAGGATCTTTCCAGGCCGACGAGAACAGTCCTGTCTCTGGCTCCTCTGATCATCGGGCAACTCCTTGCTGGATCAACCATCTGGCGAAAGAGCGATTCCGTTGCCTGGAGGGAGGGCTCATCTACTTTCCTCATGATTGCCATCGGAGCTGCCATTGCTCTGATCTCACAGACTTACCAGATACCGGGAGATATGACAGATTTCCTGTTGACATGGATTCTCCTAGGCATCCCTCTTGTCTATCTCATGAATGCGACTGTGCCCGTCTTGATTTACTTTGTTTTGCTAACACTCTGGGCTGGCAACAGCGCCGTTTCAGGAGAAAATGTTTTGCTCTACTGGCCACTTGTTGCCCTGGTCATTCCCTATCTCAGGAAACTCCTGAAAGTTGATCGTTACGATTTGCATCCGATGCTGATTCTGTGGGGGCTTTCTCTCAGTCTTTGCTGGGCAACAGGCGTTACGCTTGGAAACGCAGCGCCGGGTCTCTGGGTCATCAACTACAGCTCTCTTTTTGCCCTGATGTATCTCATCGGAACTCGGTGGTTCGACGAGAACGCTAGAATAGTGAAGAATCCACTTCAAGCGGTAGGAACAATCGGCCTTCTCGTCATTGCCTATATCCTCAGCTATAGACCACCATGGGAAGAAATTGGTAGTTCCCATTATTGGCAGGAACTCCATCTATCCAGGTTTGAGTTTGCGGCAGATGTGATCATGACAGCCGCTTTCTTCGTCACGGTTCTTTATATGCTCATCCGGCTTCGTCTCTACCGCGGCTATAAAGGTCTGTACATGATGATCCCTGTTCCGGCCATCATCGCTTTCATCCTCAACAATCAGGGAAGTCCTATCATGATCCCAGTGATCATATTCAACCTTTATTTGATTGCCCTGGGAGTCGTCACGCTTTCTGCGGGACTGAAAGAAGAGAACCTGGAAACGGTGAATTTAGGAATGCTCATTCTGTTAGTTGTGATCGTGTCACGATTCTTCGATCTGGAATTCTCTTTTCTGACTCGCGGAATCGCTTTCATTGTCTGTGGAGCAGGTTTCCTGCTGACGAACCTTGTTCTTCTCAGGCGGAAGAAAGGGGGTGCACAGTGAGAAAGAAGCATTGGACTCTTGGTCTCTTTTGCCTTCTTGCTGTAATTCAGATTGCTGTTCCTGTTTCCATGCTCGTCCGTCGCGAAATCACGCTCCGCACAGGAAAGCAGTTTAAATTCAAGGTGACTTCCGTGGACTTTTCAGATGCCATTCCCGGACGCTATGTCGCTCTTTCTTTCAAGGGAGATCAAGTGACGTTGCCTGAAGGGATGAGAATATTCGAGGGACAGAGTGTTTACGCACTCTTTGAGAACGATGAGAATGGATTTGCCTGCTTCAAGTCAGTAAGCAGGATGCGTCCTAAAGGGGGAAATTACATCAAAGCTACTGTGAAAAAGAGCGGGTCAAAAGAAGCTACTTTATCTCTTCCCTTCGACAGGTTCTATCTCGAAGAGGAGATTGCTCCTCCGGTAAGAAAAGCTTGCTGCAAGTATAGCGAAGAAAAGAAGTGCAGTGGTTTTACAACTGTCCGTGTTAAGTCCGGACTTGCCGTCCTCGAAGAAGTATATATCGACGACCTTTCCATCAAAGACTTCATAAAGAAAAACATTGATAGATTTGAGAAGTAATTGCTATCGGAAAAATTATATTGACTTATACTATCAAAAGTTGTATATAAACAGATGCCTTCGGGTAGCCATGACCGAGTAAGTTTAATACCTTTTCTTACATTATGAACTTCAAACAATTTATATCCATGAAAGGAGGAGGGAGCCATGAAGCGAATCATCCTTACTACCCATTTCCTTAAATCCCTTATGTTCTGCAGTGCCGCTCTTATCCTGCTCTTGTTCTCTCCGCTCGCTCCAGCGCAGATCATGGGGACCTTGAGCAACTTCGACGCGCACAACGACAGCGATGACTCCATGACGAACCTAGAGCTGGACCTGCGTAATATCAACCCGGTGGACATCCTGAAATTTTACCAGGGAGCCAACGCGTGGGGAATCCCGGCCATCAAGAGGGATATCGGCGGAAGCGAGGTCACATGGGCGGATTTTCGCAATCCCATCCAGCAGGGGCAGATGTATCACTTCGGCTTGAGAATCGATCCGAATGCCCCTCATCCCTGCGGTGTCCAGGCTTACTGGACTCGCCACGTGAAAGTCATTGAGATCCCTGTTCCCTGGCAGACATGGAGAGCGGAGCCGAACACCATAGTGGATGTTATACGACTGGATGCCAATTTTGCCGAAGCCGTAATGATCAAGCGTGAATATGCCGTTGGTCCATTCAGGGTGCCGCTCGACGACCTGAACTGGGATGTTCCCCTCCCTGTTTCATGGACACCGGTGCCCACGGATCCAGTGGTCCTCAATCCTGGAGATAAAGTCGAACTGAGCATTCCAGTGGTGCCTGGCGACCAGGGGGTATTTGTCCGTTACACCGTGGCCCTTCAGAGAAATCCTGATAATGTGATAACACGATTCGTTAATGAAGCGGAAATCGAAATGGGTCTGGATCGTCAGATCCCATCAATCGTCGGGACGCTGAGCAACTTCGACGCTCACAATGATACTGGAAAGCCGGTGCATGACCTTGAGCTGGACATCCTCAACATCGCTCCTCAGGATGTCTGGGAATGGTACAAAGGTGCAAATTCCTGGGGGCTGCATCCCGCTACTAACGACCCTTACATTGCTCCGATCCCTGGTGGAACTGAGGTGAACTGGGTCGATGAATGGACTCCGATGAAATACTGCGAGACAAAACACTTCGGTTTGCGCCTCAATCCGAACACTCCAGAGCCATTTGTCCGTGCCTACTGGACACGCATCGTGAAGGTCTGGCAGCTTCCTGTCCCATGGCAGTGGTGGCAGATACAGCCAGGTAATTTCGTGCGGGACATCATCCAGCTTTCGGATACATTCGACGCATCGGTCGTTATCCTGAGAGAGTGGGCGACTTCATCGACGACGGTGCCTCTTGACCAGCTCGTCTGGGATAATCCCAGCATTATCTGGAATCCTGATCCTGGTGGGCCTGTAACTCTTGAGCCCGGCGTTCCATCCTTTTTCGATGTCTTCGTTGATTTAAATGTCAGAGCCGTCCTTATCCGTTACACGGTGACGAGGATTGGCGCTACTGAGCCGGAGACAAGATTCGTCAACGAGGCGGAGATCGATTGGATTCCAGTAGAGCCTCCGGAACCTCAGATCATCGGCAATCTCAGCAACTTTGACGCCACTAACGTCTCGGGAGGAAAGGTAAGCAATCTGGAACTCGAGATGCGACTGATCAAGCCGGAGCATATCCTGGATTGGTACAAAGGAAGCATGGCGTGGGGTCTCCATCCAACGAGCAACAAACCAATCATCCAGGGACTGCCCCAGTCAGAAGTAACATGGGCCGATTTTCGCAAACCGATCGGGTCCTGCGAGACGCGTCATTTTGGTGTAGAGCTGGCATCCGATGCGGCAGTCCCATGCGGTGTCCAGGGATACTGGACGAAACATCTGAAAGTTGTGGAGATACCCGTTCCCTGGCAGACATGGAGAGTGGACGACAGCACCGATAATACGATAATCGACAGAATTAGTCTGAGTGCTGATTTTGGTGAAGCGGTCCAGATCACGAGAGAGTATGCGCGAGGACCCTTCCGCGTTCCCCTCGATGAGTTGAACTGGGACAACCCGACCATTCCATGGCTGCCCGTGTCCGGTGACCCGGTCGTCATCCCTCCAGGCGGAGCTGTCGAGCTGCCTATCAAAGTGGAGCCGGGAGACCAGGGAGTCTTTGTTCGGTACACGGTGGCTCTGGAGAGCAATCCCGATGACCTCATCACGCGCTTCGTGAACGAAGCGGAGATAGTAATGCCCGGACCGCCCATGACCCAGCAACCTTCCATCGTGGGGACGTTGAGCAACTTCGACGCGCACAACGAGACTGGCAAGCCGGTCCATGACCTGGAACTCGACATCCTCAACATTCAGCCGGCGGACGTTCTCGACTGGTACCGCGGCATGAACGCCTGGGGAATCGATCCCGTCATCGCTTCGATTAGCGGCGGGACTGAAGTTACCTGGATCGATGACCACAACCCGATGACGCATTGCGAGACCAAACATTTTGGCCTGAGGCTGAACCCTAATACGCCGGAGCCGTTGGTGCGCGCCTTCTGGACTCGCGAGATCAAGGTAAAGCAGATTCCCGTTCCCTGGCAGTTCTGGCTCGTACCACCGGGAAGCTTCGTCAGGGATGTCGTGCAGCTCTCTGACACATTTAGTGAAGCGGTCACTATCAGACGTGATTATGCCGTGCAGGATACGCTTGTCCCGCTAGATGACCTGAACTGGGACCTCATCGCGAAGTGGATACCGGACCCTGCAGGCCCCATCACTCTTGACCCTGGCTTCCAGGCAGATCTGGATGTTGCCGTTGATGAGGACGATGCGGCTGTTCTCATTCGATACGAGGTATCTCTGACCTCTTCAGGAGCGATCATCACACGTTTCACAAACGAGGCGATGCTCGGACCGGGTATTGTTACGGGACTTAAGTTCAAGCCAAACAAGCAGGATTTCTACTGGAATCCATCGCCGCTTGCAGGCACCGTCTTTGACATCATAAAGGGAGACCTCATGACGATGAGGAATGAGAAGGGGATTTACAGCGGGTGGTGTTTCCAGAATGACTTGAGCAATCCCGAATACACGGACAGCGCGATTCCCCCTTCGGGTCAGGGGTTCTATTACGTAGTGCGATCGCAGAACGGAACAAGCTATGGAACCTACGACACGACGACTGATCCGGTGCGGCGTGAAGGTCGCGATGCCGAGATCGCTTCCGGTGGTGGCGATTGCCCGTAGTGGATCTGCTTCAATCCAGCTTTTTCAAGGCATTGTTACCGCTCCTCGATCAAGCTTCAAGCGGTGGAAAGCCATAATCGAATAAAAACCGATAGAGATGGATATCTCATTGACTTGATGGAGGTGTGCATTACAATACAAAGCAAAAATTTCTCACGGTATCGAGTTGATGAGAATCAAAGGGCCGATGAACCATCGAGAAGGTCAACGAGCTGGTTCCAGGGCAACATTCATGAAAACGATGACACTGCTCGCTCTGATGAGCTTCATTTTGAACGGACTGATCCTTTTCCCGGAATCCCATGCCTGCACCCATATATGCTTGAAACCTGGCGAAGAGATCGTCCTGGGATACAACTATGACTGGTTCTTCTACGATGCGTTCATCATAATTAATAAACGGGATGTGCAAAAAATGGCCTTGGTGACGGGTGCAGGCCGGCCTGCCCGATGGATATCAAGGTACGGAAGTGTCACCTTCAATCAGTACGGGAAGGAGTTCCCCAATGGCGGGATGAATGAGAAGGGTCTGGTCATCTGTCCGGCATGGCTGGATGATACGGAATACCCGTCTCGTGATTCGGGAGCTACCCTGAATGAATTACAGTGGATCCAGTATCAACTGGATAACCACGGTTCCGTTGATGAAGTCATCAAGAGCGATTCCGCGGTCTTCATCGTGCCGGTCTTTGCCAACCTGCGCTATTTCGTGGTGGACGCTTCCGGAAAGACAGCCATCATCGAATTCCTTAACGGCAAGATGGTCGTCCACAGTGGAGAGGCGCTCCCTCATGGAGTCGGCACAAACAGCACCTACGCGAGGTCGGTCAAGTATCTTGAAAATCCGAATCGGCTTCAGAGTGCCCCCAAATGGAGTTCGCTGAATCGGTTCAAAACAGCCGCGGAATTATTGAAAAAATACTACTTTGATGAATCCAGACCAGGTCTGAATGCTGTGGATTATGCCTTCAACGTACTGTCCGAAGTCTCGACGGGCATCACGCGCTGGACGATCGTTTTTGACCTTAAAAAGCTCAGGATATCTTACAGGACATCCGAGCAAAAACCCATCAAGGAAATCGACCTTTCTTCTTTTAACTTTGACCCGAACACCGCGGTCCAAACCATCGATATGAATAATTTCTATTCCGGGGACATCTCTGGTCGATTTCATGACTATAGCCCTGAGCTGAACAGGAACCTCATCATGAAGACCTGCAGAAAGCTGGGACTGGCCTTCACCGATGAAGAACTGGAGGCTTTGAGCCGCTACCAGTGGACTCTTGAAAGTTCCGGATCACCTGTCCAGAGCTTCGAGAAGACGGGGAAGCTCGTTGTCAGCGTTACGGGAACGAAGGATGATATAGGCGATGTTGAACTGGTTCTGTTCAATTCCAGAGAGAACTTCGAGAAGATGTGCCCTGTCCGGATGGGAGAAGTGAGCGTTCTGGATGGAATTGCCCGATGGGTTGTCTACAATCTCCCCTTTGGCGAATATGCCATCACGGCGTATCATGACGAGAATGGAAATATGAAAATTGATAGAGGCGTCTTTGGCATCCCGAAGGAGCCCCTCGGCTTCTCGAACAATGTCAGAATCTTCTTCAAGATGCCTCGGTTCGAGAAAGTGAAATTCGATCTCAATTCAAAAGAAAAGACCATTCATATCCGGCTTAAATGAACCCCTGTTGGCTTTGATCGGATCATGAGAAAGCGCGCGCCCAAAGCAATTTTGAACGGATCATACCAAAGCATATACAAAAAGGTGCACTTGAACAGATAAGGAGCTTCTATGAAGATTCGATTGAGATATACATTGGGATATGCGCTGATCATCTTGATTCTTATATCAGCGTTTTTAGGTATGGCTTCTAGCATGGAGACTCAACCTGCAGCTTCAGTAGGAATAGAAGAAAAGGCCTCTGCAACTTCAGTGGAAGCGACAGTGGGTGTAACAGAAAGGCATGCCATAACCTTTGATGATCTGTTTTCATTTGGCAGGCTGAGTGCTCCTGCGATTTCGCCGGATGGCAGAACGGTGGCTTTCACGGTGACTTACTATTCAAAGGACGAGAACAAATCGAATAGCGATATCTGGCTGGCGCCGGTGGATGGGGGTGAGGCGAGACAGCTCACCAATAGCCAGGGAGGCGATTCTTCACCGGTCTGGTCGCACGACGGGAAGAAGATTGCTTTCATCTCGGACAGGGATGGAGAATCTCAGGTTTACCTCATCTCGATCGAGGGGGGAGAAGCGAGGAAAGAGACGAGCCTCTCAACTGGAGCTTCCGGAGTCCTCTGGTCGCCTGATGGCAAACATCTCGCCTTTACTTCCAATGTCTATCCCGACTGCCCCGACGATAAGTGCAACAAGGAAAAAAATGATGCAAGGGACAAAAGCCAGGTTAAAGCCAAGATCATCGAATCGCTCTTCTTCCGGATCTGGAATCGCTGGGCGGACAGGACGAGAAGCCATCTCTTCATCGTTCCTGCAGATGGCGAAAGGGTAAGCGGAGAAGCGAAAGACCTGACACCAGGAGATTTTGACGTTCCACCGCTCGACCTTGGCGGAGCTGCTGACTATGCCTTCTCTCCGGACGGGAAAGAGATCGCTTTCGTCAAGAACACCGACCCGGTCGTCGCTCGAAGCACGAATAACGACATCTTCATCATCCCGGTCGAAGGGGGCGCGGAAAAACGGATTACGACCAACAAAGCGACGGACAACCAGCCGGTTTATTCTCCCGATGGGAGATACATCGCTTACCGCGCGATGGCAAGGCCGGGGTTCGAAGCCGATAAATATTCCCTGATGCTCTATGACAGGAAAAGCGGTGAGACAATCGATCTGACGGACGGGCAGGCCGGGACTTTCGATAGTTCCGTCGGAGATGTTGTCTGGTCGCCAGACAGCAGGATCATCTATTTCGAATGCGCTGAGAATGGTGGGCATTCGATCTTTAGGATTTCCGTTCCCGCGGGCAATATAGAAAGAATTTTTCAGCAGGGAACGAACACAAGCCTGAGAATCACTCCCGATGGAAAGAAACTTCTCTTCCTGAGACAGACTGCCGATATGCCTTCCGAAATCTTCACGATCGGGGTCGATGGAAAAGGCTTGAAAAAGATAACCAGCGTGAATGATAAACTCCTGGCGACGATAGAGATGAACAAGCTGGAGGAGTTCTGGTTCGAGGGAGCGGAGAAGGCGAAGGTGCATGCCTTTCTTCTCAAGCCGCCCGCGTTCGATGCATCAAAGAAATATCCGGCTGTCTTTTTAATCCATGGAGGCCCTCAGGGAGCCTGGAACGACGAGTTCCATTATCGATGGAACGGCCAGATGTTCGCCTCTCCGGGATATGTTGTCGTCATGATCAACCCGAGAGGAAGCACCGGCTTCGGCCAGAAGTTTTGTGACGAGATCAGCGGCGACTGGGGAGGGAAGGTCTATGAGGACATCATGAAAGGCGTTGATTTCGCTCTCGAAAACTATCCTTTCATTGATAAAGACAGAATAGCCGCGGCGGGAGCTTCCTACGGCGGTTACATGATCAACTGGATTGCGGGGCACACCGATCGCTTCAGATGCCTCATCAGTCATGACGGCATCTTCAACCTTGCAAGCATGTACGGGACGACGGAAGAGCTCTGGTTTCCCGAGTGGGAGTTCAAAGGGACTCCATGGACCAACCCGGAGCTGTACAAACATCTCTCGCCCGGAAGTCATGTGAAAAATTTCAAGACGCCGATGCTCGTCGTTCACGGAGGACTGGATTTCCGGGTCGATCAGAGTGAAGCCTTCCAGCTCTTCACGGCTCTCCAGTGGATGGGCATTCCATCAAAGCTCTTGTATTTCCCCGATGAAGGGCATTTCGTTCTGAAACCAAAGAATGCCGAGCTCTGGTGGAAGACCGTCCACGGATGGCTTGCCCGCTGGCTCCAATAGTCGGTTGATTTTTTTCTATCAAGAAAATTCTTCTATGTTATAATAAGCGGTCGAAATACGGGCAGAAAAGGAAGGCCCGGGATCATAAATTTTTGACCGCTATATTTTATGTTTATTTTCCTTTGGTCAAGAACTTAACTCCACGAAGCAGATTTTGTGTCTTTTAAGGAAGGGATAGTCTCAAAAAACTATCCTGAAACAACTTCACAGAAAGGAGGAGGTATAGCTATGAAGGAAAAGCCTTACACGAAGGTTGTTGCCCCTGTGTTCGACAGTCATAGTTTAACACAATCGAGAATCCTATTTAAAATCAGAGAGTTGGAGCAAAAGTAAAAATTCGGCGTGTTACTATGAGATTATCCCTTTACATCTATCCCGTAGATCTTCGGGGGC
>JBFMGF010000115.1 GCA_040752675.1 Acidobacteriota bacterium | reverse complement strand
GCCATATTTGGCTCTTATGCCAGAGGGGAACAGCCTAAGGATAGCGATGTAGATGTGCTGGTCGAATTCAGCGAGCCTGTTGGGTTTCTCTTCATTCACCTGGCAGATTATTTAGAGGAAATCTTGGGACGGGAAGTTGATTTGATAACTCCTGATGCTATTAAGCCTAACAGAGAAAAGTACATCATGCAGGAGTTGATTCGTGTCTAACAGAGACTGGAAATTATTTGTGGAAGATATATTAGAGTCGCTATCGTTGATTGAGGAATATGCAAGGAATATGGAATTCGAAGATTTTAAGAAAGATCGAAAGACAATAGATGCCATAGTGAGAAACTTAGAAATAATCGGCGAGGCGTCAAAATTCATCCCTGGCAGTGTAAAAGATAAATTCTCATATGTAGATTGGAAAGCTATCGTCGGGCTTCGAAATAGAATTGCTCATGATTATTTTGGCTTAAGTCTTTCGATAATATGGGAAATCATTAAAAAGGAACTGCCGATATTGAAAGAACAGATGAAGAATATTGCTGAGTCAGATTAACACACCGAGCACTTGTGATGGCCGGAAATAGAAAAAGCTCTCTTTTGGCAATGTTCTCATTTATCAGGGCTCCTGCATGAGTGTACTTCCCGCTTCAATTTATTTTTCATCTCTACCAGGATCGAGTATCTAAATCTTCGATTTATTCAGGAAGAGATAGAGAATTTTTCTGGGCATGGTCCGGACCAGCATGTAAAGAACTTTATTCCAGAATCCCGGGATACAGATAGGCTTGTTCTTGGACAGGCATTTCAATGAGTAATCAACAACTGCATCAGCAGTCATCCACCTTATGATGCCTTTGCTCTTTAAATCTTCGGTCTTCATACCCGAGCGAGCATGAAGATTAGTATAGGTAAAACCGGGGCACAAGCACTGAATTTTGATGCCCCTTCCTTCCTTCCTTCCTTCCTCCCTCCCTTCCTCTCAATTGAATAAACAAGGATTCACTGAAGTTTGTGAGAAATGCTTTCATTGCGCTATAGGTTGCATCAACAGGGGCAGGAAAAAAGCCCGCAAGAGAAGAAACATTAATAATCGTGCCTTTTTCAGAGTGGAACATTTGAGGAAGCACTGCATTAGTCAGTAGCATTGGGGCGATGACGTTAGTCTTTACCATATTTACATGGTTGTCAATTTCATCCTCAAAGATAAGTTTTCCGGTGCCGAATCCAGCATTGTTAATAAGTATCTCGATATATTGATTACTCTGAATCGTATCAATGAGCTTTTTTACATCCTCATCATTTGACAATTCTGCAATGATCACATCCACTGCCACAGAGTAGTTTTTTCTCAGTTCCTCAGCGAAGGCTTCGATTTTGTTTTTGATCCTCCCCGTGATGATGAGGTTATAACCTTCCCTCGCAAATCTTCTGGCAAAGGAAGCGCCGATACCGCTCGTTGCTCCTGTAACGAAGGCTATTTTTTTGCCATCTCTATGCTGTGAAATAGAATGCATATTTTCTTGCATGGAATAATCCTCTTCATATAATTGCATCCTAAAGTCTAACAAAATCATTCATTCTTTCCTATTCAAATTTGTGAAATGAGAGGCAGCCGGATGCTCGAATTCTTCAACCTTTGCAGTGGATTGACTTACTCTTTTTGTAACTTCTGCTCGGATAAAATGACTACTTATTGAAGGATAAAAGATAAACTTCTATGAAGGAGTTAAGGCCATGATGAGAACAGAGGAAATGATTTCAAGAGAGCTTCTATTTCAGAACATGAATCCAGACATTGTGCTTTTCCAGATGGATCATTTTCATTCTCTGGTTGATTTGCTTTACCGTTCTCACTATTTTGACCACTTTCCACAGGTTGACTTGGCTTCCTGATTGAAAATTTCAAAGAAGGCCTATGAATATTTGGAAGAGCTTTCTCCAGATCTGGCAAGGACGACTATATTGATTAAAGAAAGGCAGGTCATCGGGAGCCATTCGATGTTTCGGATCAGCCCGAAGACCTGGCTTCTCCACCAACTGGCGGTTGATCAGACGATTTCACTCTATAAGAAAGAGCTGCCGTCCAAGAAGATAATACAGAGTACTTTTCAGTTCTTATGCCTGGACCACGTGACGGAGTATTTTGTGACAATTTTCCTTCATGATGATCCTGTCAGGAAGATATATTTTGACTCCTGCAAAAGTCATAATAATGAGAATGATTACCATATGATTCCATGCAGGTGGCTTGTTTTCGATCTCAAAAAGCAAGCGACTTACATCAGAGAGCGGTTCGATCCAGACAGGGGCATTCCGGATAATAGTAGACAGCTTTCAATATGCGGTGAGGCAGATCCCCATGAAATGGAGATAATCTCAAGATATCTGGCTGCCAGGACAAACAAACTTGAGTATGAAGCTTTCTCTTTCGGTGATCTTACCATGATGGGTTTTTCGGAAAGCTGGAGAATGAAAGGCATGAATGTCAATCGCAGAGTTTTTGTTGCGAGGGGAGAACAAAACGAGATGACCAATTTTGCTATCGTCACTGACTGGCCTTCAGGACTTAACATTAGTGGAATCATGGACAACACGTTCAGGATTTTTAGTGTGTCGGAAAACGAGGGAAATGATACAAATGCAAAGCTCCAACTGGTTCATCATGTTCTTCGTTCTATGGCTGATGAAGAAAAATCAACCGTTTCTTTTATATGCGACGAGAATGATTTCGAGGATTATGCTTCCATTCCTTTTCACGATTTTGGAAAACTGTGGATCCTCGTAGCTCATCGAAACACCTTTCAGACAGCGCTGCAATTCTTCAAGAATAGATATGCGAGACTTGAGGCGAGGCTCGTGCGGCAATCTGAAAGCCTTTCCAGACAGGGTGCCGCTTAGTGAAAAATGTTAAAATATGCAACTGCACAACGTTGTTTATCACTCTTTCTGATCAACGCAAGCAGTCTGCTAATCTTTTTAAAGAGATGCAAAAAATGAGAAAACAAACAAAAGTATTTGCTTTGTGCATTCCTTTTCTTGCACTGTTTTTTATAACTAATTCGGTCTGGGCAAGTGCGCTGTCAAAGCCAAGTCCTGTCGATGCAAGGGCAATCGCAATGGGAGGTGCCTTTGTTGCTGTAGCGGATGATCCTCTGGCGATTTATTGGAATCCAGCTGGTTTAACGCAATTGGAAGGTATGCATCTCACCTTTGGCTTTGATTCGACCATACCAAGCCTCACATATCATCCCTATACAATTGAAGATCAATCAGGAGTAGCTACCCGCGATGAGAAAGCGAAGAGAGATTTTCTTCCTGCGCCTACATTTGGTTTCTCAACGGATAGACTCGAACCAGTGGTTCTCGGAATAGGGCTCTATCTCCCCTATGCGAATGGCGGCAAGTTTGAAGGACCGAGCCAGGCGGTTGGCAATCCCCTCGATGGTCTGATCTACAGCATGGAGCTTTCCCCGGCCCTTGCTTTCAGGGTGCATGAAATGTTCTCAATCGGAATCAGCTTGAGGGCGAGCTATACGAAAAGCGAGCTTAACGGGCAGTTCATCCCTCCTTTGCCCGAGTATGGGCCGTTCGGCGGGAATGTGGCAAACATTGAGACAGCCGGATGGGGATACGGATGGGCAACGGGAGTACTCCTCAATCCTCACAGGAAGTGGCGCTTCGGAATGCTCTACAAAAGCAAGATCGAAAGTGACCTCTCCGGTGATTTCATCCTCGATGATCTTTCCGGCAACCGACTCGCAGTGGATGATGCTGAGCTCAGAGTGATTTTCCCCGCTCAGGCGAGGCTCGGCTTCGCGTTTGATGCGACCGAAAATCTCCTTCTGGCTTTCAGCGTGGACTGGGAGGAGAACAGCTCCATAGAGAACTACGAGGTGACATTTGCCAGGCTGACCGGTAGTGCCTTTCAGATCCCCGCCCGATATGAGGATAATTACACTTTCCACCTCGGGTCGCGATACAGGTTCAATGATCGGTGGACAGGCGCTGCTGGATACGCTTATGATGAGAGCGCAATACCCGATTCGACAACGAACCGCATCATGGGAGACCTCAATGCGCATGAGATCACTTTCGGTGCCAGCTATTCCTTTTCAGGTTATTCCCCATTCGATTCTTCCCGATCGGGCAATTCGTCTTCAGCTCCTGCATCCACGAGCTATTCTTCAGGCAGAAGTTCATGGTCCATCGATATTGCCTATGACATGCGCTTCGGAGAGCGAACGGTTCCGGTCCTGGACTCCTCGGGAAGTCCTAACGCTGCACCCGGAAAGTACAAGGGCCTTGTTCAAAGTCTTTCTTTTATGCTTCGAAAGAGTTTCTAAGGAATACTATCATCCTTTCAAAAGTGATCATTATCAATGCTCATGAGAAAAGAAAACAATTATAGTTATAAGAAGTGCAGCGCTTAATGTTGGATCTCATTCGATGAGGTTGTATTTTTTGCGCTTTTCGAGGAGGGTCTTGCGGTTGATGCCGAGGATCTTTGCTGCTTTACTCCTGTTACCATTCGTCAGGTTCAGGATCTCTTGAATGTAGAGCTTCTCTATCTCTTCGAGAGAAAGCTTATTTTCAGCCAAATGCCTTAACGTATTTTTTTCACTCACACTAAAATCGAGGTGCAGGTCTTCGGGCTTGATCCTGCTCCCCTCGCAGAGAATGGCGGCATTATCAATGACATTCTTGAGCTCTCTCACATTCCCGGGCCAGTGGTAGAGTTCCAGAACCCTTCTTGAATCGTCGGAGAGTTTCAGATCGGGTCTGTTGTGTTTTTCCCTTGAAATTTTAAAAAAGTATGAGGAGAGAAGCAGGATGTCTTCTTTCCTTTCCCTGAGAGGGGGTATGTGAAGATCGAGAACATTGATTCTGTAGTAGAGGTCTTCCCTGAAGAGATTCTTCTCGACAAGCGAGTGCAGATCGGAGGGTTAGAGGGTTAGAGGGTTAACATTAACCTTGATATCCTTTATATATGTCCTTCCCCTGCTTGGAACGCCGAATCTTTTCCTTAACTATAAGATACT
>JBFMGF010000114.1 GCA_040752675.1 Acidobacteriota bacterium | reverse complement strand
AGAGAAATGATCTTGAAAACCAGGGATGAGAAATTGCAGGAGGCAAGAAAAAGAAGAATAGAAATCTTTAACAATTCCACCTTAACTCAATAGGCCGTTTTCTCCAATTCACGCTGAACCAATACAATGGTGCCGAAGAGGAGGGTCGAACTCCTACGGGCTATTCGCCCACTAGACCCTGAATCTAGCGCGTCTGCCAGTTCCGCCACTTCGGCACCGCAGACGCTATGATATTTTTTGAAAGAAGGTTTGTCAAGGAAAGCGAGGCTCGATGAAAAGAATTGCTTCGCTCCGCCAGCAGTGACTATAATATAAAAAGATATGGCCGCAAGTTTTTATGAGTTCATCGATCATACGGCGGATCTCGGACTGATTGTAAGAGCGGGGTCAAAGCAGGAACTATTCGAACGAGCCGCTTTTTCCGTCTTTGACATCATGATAGATCTATCCACGGTGGAACCGAAAAGCATATACAGGATCGAGGTGACAGGAGAGGACAGGGAAGAACTGATGGTGAACTGGCTCAATGAGCTTCTATTCATCCATGACGCGAGAAGTGTTCTGCTCAAGATCTTTGATATCAGGGAGATGGGCGATAGATTCCTGAAAGCAGAGTGCAGGGGAGAAGAGTTCAGGCATGACGTTCACAGAATCAGAAAAGAGATCAAGGCAGCTACCTACCACAACATCCTAGTATCCGAGGATAGGACCGGATGGGCTCTTCGTATAATCTTCGATATTTAACAGGCTTATGAAAAGCTCTTAGAAGAAGGGGGCAAAGATGAATCAGATATCCTGTAAACTTCAGAAAATCGATGATTACAGGTGGAGGATCCCGAAGGAAGGCAAGATGAGAGTCGAGGGGATCATATATGCAAGCCAGGAAATGATGAATGATATCCAGAAGGATCAGAGTCCGCAGCAGGTTATGAACGTAGCCTATCTCCCCGGGATCATCAGGGCATCCATGGCGATGCCGGACATGCACTGGGGCTACGGTTTTCCGATCGGTGGAGTTGCCGCCTTTGACATGGATGAGGGAATCATCTCGCCCGGAGGGGTCGGCTACGATATCAACTGAGGGGTGCGACTCATGCGCTCAGGTCTGAGCGTGGATGACGTTAGAGGAAGAATAAGAGAGATCGTGAGTGCTCTCTTTGCAAACATCCCATCCGGTGTCGGCTCTCACAGGAAGGATCTGAAACTGAACGTTGAGGAAGAGAGGAAGGTGCTTGTGAAGGGCGCCGAGTGGGCTGCCGAGAGGGGGCTCGGGAGCAGGGAAGAGCTGCAACATATAGAAGACGGTGGGAAGATCGAGGGTGCAGACCCTTCGATGGTGAGCGAGAAAGCCCTGGAGAGGGGGAGATCTCAGCTTGGTACGGCAGGCTCAGGGAACCACTTCGTCGAAGTCGGCTACGTCCAGGAGATTTATGACGAAGAGGGAGCCAGTACACTTGGCCTGTTCAAGAATCAGGTGACTATCATCGTCCATACCGGCTCAAGGGGGTTCGGATACCAGGTCTGCGATGACTACATCAAGGTCATGCTCAGAGCGTCTCAGAAGTATGGCATAGAGCTTCCCGATAGACAGCTCTGCTGCGCTCCCATCAAGTCGGATGAAGGGAAGAGATATCTGGCGGCCATGATCTGTGCCGCCAACTATGCTTTCGCCAACAGGCAGATCATCTCCTACTGGGTGAAGGAGACGTTTGAGCGAGTGCTGGGGAAAAGTGCCGAGAAGTATGGGCTCTCGACGGTGTACGATGTATGCCACAACATCGCGAAGATCGAGACTCACATCCTCGAAGGGAAGGAGAAGAAAGTCTGCGTTCACAGGAAAGGAGCGACACGAGCCTTTCCGCCGGGGCATCTCTCAGTACCGCTGAGCTATCGCCACGTCGGACAGCCCGTCCTGATACCGGGTGACATGGGGCGATGCAGCTATGTCCTCCTTGGAACGCAAAGAGCATTAGAAGAGACGTTCGGGAGCACCTGTCATGGAGCCGGCAGGGTCTTGAGCCGTACTCAAGCCAAGAAAGTCGCTGCGCAGAAATCTATCCTGCGCGAGCTGGAGAGCAAAGGGATCCATGTACTTTCCGTAGAAAGATCGACTCTGATGGAGGAGATTCCTGAAGCCTACAAGGACGTTTCGGATGTCGTGGATGCCGTCCACGGAGCGGGAATCTCCAGAAAGGTTGCCAAGCTAATCCCAATGGGCGTCATCAAGGGATGATGAAGCCATGGAGTACATGCTGGCATCGGCATCTACGCAGCATGCAAAATAAATTGCCAAATGGCGAAGAAGTGCTATAATTTTTAAAATTATGTGAAAAAGAACACATAAAAAGGAGAATCAAATAATGAAAAAATTGTCAGTCCTGTTTGCGATTTTGAGTGTATTCTTTATCGCCCCGGTGATTTCAGCACCTACCTATGTCGGAGCGGAGAAGTGCAAGATCTGCCACAAGACAGAATTCGAATCATGGGCCCAGCTGAAGCATGCCAAGGCAATGGAGGCCCTGAAGCCCGAGGAGCAGAAAGATCCAAAGTGTCTTGCCTGCCATAGCACAGGGCATGGAAAGACGGAGGCGGTGCTGGGTGGTGTCCAGTGCGAGGCTTGCCATGGTCCTGGCAGCGATTACAAGTCGCCTGCCGTCATGAAGGATCCAGCCAAAGCGAAAGCAGCGGGATTGATAATACCAGATAAAGCAGCTTGTGAAGGTTGTCATAACGCAAAGAGCCCGACCTTCAAAGGCTTCAACTATGAAGAGATGAAGCCGAAAGCCATGCATGCCGTGAAGCAGAAGTAATCACTGGGCAGTTAACAGTCATTTTACGGATGTAGCTCATTTTACAGGGGGTATGCTTTGAGCATATCCCCTTTTTACTTCCCGTCAGGTGTGCGTTTTCAAGATTAGCCTCTATAATATATTCTCCATTTCAATAGATCGAATTTTTATGAAAAGGCAGGAAGCATGATTGGAATAACGAAGCTCTACTGTGGTGAATCCGCGGGCGGGGATGTTCTGAGATACGGAGACAGTGAGGAAGCGGCGAAGAGGCTGGCAGATTCTCACACACTTCCGGAATCGGCAGGGAAGAGAAAACCGGTAGTCGTCTGGAACATCACGCGGAGATGCAATCTCAGGTGCATCCACTGCTATACAGACTCAGAGAACATCAGCTATAGCGGCGAACTTAACACAGAGGAGGCAAGAGCCCTCATCGATGATCTGGCACAGTTCTCAATCCCGGCATTGCTCTTCTCAGGTGGAGAACCGCTGATGAGAAAAGATCTTTTCGATCTAGTGAAATATGCCAGAAGCAGCGGGATAAGGCCTGTCCTGTCAACGAACGGGACGCTGATCGATGAGAGGGTGGCCGAAAAGCTGAAAGATTCGGGTTTCATCTACGTCGGTATATCGCTCGATGGGATAGAAATGGCAAATGACAGATTCCGTGGCGTTGAAGGTGCATTTTCGAAGGCGGTCAGGGGCTTCAGGAACTGCGTGAATATCGGGCAGAAGGTGGGACTGCGCCTGACCCTCACAAGGCAGAACTTCTGTGACCTCAATGGCATCTTCGATTTCATAGAGGAGGAGAACATCAACAGGGCATGCTTCTATCATCTCGTCTATTCGGGCAGGGGAACGAGTATGCTCGAGGATGATCTGACGCACGGCCAGAGCAGAGAAGCCATGGACATAATCATCGAGAGGACGGCAGATTTCTGCAGGAGAGGATTGAACAGAGAGATCCTGACAGTGGATAACCACTGCGATGGGGTCTATCTCTACTTCAAGCTTCGTGAGGAGGATCCAGAGCGAGCCGAAAAGGTCATGAAACTCCTGAAGTGGAATGGAGGGGGAACATACAGTTCCGGAGTTGGAATCGGATGCATCGATTTTCTTGGGAATGTCCACCCGGATCAGTTCTGGATGTCTTACACGCTCGGGAACGTCCGTGACAGGAAATTCAGCGAGATCTGGATGGATGTCGGCGACCCACTCATGGCAGGGCTCAAGAACAGGAAAGGGATTCTTAAGGGAAGATGCGGAAAGTGCATCTGGAAGGATGCCTGCGGCGGAAGCATGAGGGCCAGGGCATACGCGATTTACAAAGACCCCTGGATGGAGGACCCTGCCTGCTATCTCACCGATGAGGAAATAGGGATCAAATAATGCCATAAAACACTTAAAGAGTGTTTTTTCCCGCAAAATTAAACGAATTTAATCCAGCCTATCATCAAAAAAGAACCGCTACATGATGAGAAGATGCATGTGGTAGAGATTTTGCATCTAGCTTGGAATCATTTGAGCAGTAGAGATGCAGCAAAGGATACTTCTCATAGATGATGAAAAACTGATCAGAATTGCTCTCATCCATTCGCTGCAGGAAGACGGGTATATGGTAGATTCCGCCTCTTCGGGCCTGGAAGCAATCGAGAAGCTCTCCCTCAACCGGTATGACCTGATCATCACGGACCTCAGGCTTCCCGACATCAGCGGCGTAGAGATACTGAGGGTCGCCAAAAAGATAAGCCCTGAAATGAAGGTCATCGCCATGACGGCTTATGAGACGGAGCAGAAAACGGAACAGAACATCAGAGGCATGAAGGGAGAACTCCTGTATAAGCCCTTCACCCTCGGGACGATAAAAGGCTCCGTTTCTCGGATTCTTCAGAAATGAAAATTCAAAAGTGTCGAATAGTGGTAGATTGGAAAACGTGATTGTGATATAAAATTAACGATTTTCAGGGAGAGAAGATGAAGAGATACATTTTGATGATGCATGAGCTGGATCGGGATCGAACAGGCGCGTTTAGAGCCATCATATCGGTATTCTTTTTCTGCATCTTGACGGCCTTGCTGTCCCAGGTGAAGGTTCCGCTTCCCTTCACTCCCGTTCCTTTCACACTCCAGGTCCTTGCCGTCTTCCTGACCGGCTATTTCCTGAGCTCCCGGCTCGCTCCATTGAGCATGGTCCTCTACCTGGCAGCCGGCCTGATGGGATTCCCCGTCTTTTCCGGAGCCTCAGCCGGATTCTCATCTCTGGCAGGACCCACAGGCGGTTATATAGTCGGTTTCATCCCGGCTGCCTTGGCAATCGCTTATCTCAAAGAGAGGAATATCTTGCGTAGATTTAATTTCATTGTGACGATCGTTTCCGGCATGACGATCATCTATTTCTTTGGTCTCATCCATCTGATTCTCTATGTCAAAGCATTGACAGGTCTCCAGGGGAGCCTTCTGCTCATGCACACGTTTAACATCGGGGTTTTTCCTTTCATCCTGATCGATGCCAGCAAGGGGATCATAGCAGCATCCCTCTACTATGGCGTAATGCGCAGGAAGGGATTATTCTGATACGTTCCTCTGCTTTCCTCTATCTCACAAAACCCTTTTTCATCTTTTTCCCTTCACGCAAACCCCAGCATTGTGATTGAAAGGCTCGGTCGGATGTGGCATAATCTTTACTCAAAAATAGCTGAGAGAAATCATAAACAATCAGCAACGGTTTCTTGACCATCAATACTAATCTTTCAAGGAAGGTAAAAGGAGATGAGAAATGTCGATAAGAGAAATCGAGGCGCTTGAGTATCATTCTTTGGGAAGAAAGGGAAAAGTTGAGGTCGTTCCGACAAAGCCATGCTTGACGCAGAGAGATCTTTCCCTGGCTTATACGCCTGGGGTCGCCGTTCCCTGTCTGGAGATAAAGAAGAATCCCGAGGATGCTTACAAATACACAACAAAGGGAAATCTCGTTGCTGTTATATCGAATGGAACTGCCGTTCTGGGGCTTGGAAACATAGGAGCGCTTGCCGGTAAACCGGTTATGGAAGGGAAGGGAGTTCTCTTCAAGAGGTTTGCAGATATAGATGTCTTTGATATCGAACTTGCTACGGAAGACCCGGATGAGTTCATCAAAGCGGTGAAATTGATGGAGCCCACCTTTGGAGGGATCAACCTCGAAGACATCAAGGCTCCCGAATGTTTCTACATAGAGCAGAGGCTCATCGAGAGCATGGATATACCAATCTTCCACGATGACCAGCACGGGACGGCAATCATCAGTGCCGCGGGCCTGCTCAATGCTCTGGAACTTGTCAATAAGAAGATAGACAAGGTCAAAGTGGTCTTCTGTGGTGCGGGAGCCGCGGGAATCGCCTGTGCCAGGATGTTCCTGGCGATAGGGGTCAAGAAGGAGAATATCCTTCTTGCCGATACGAAGGGGGTCATTTACAAGGGAAGAAGAGAGGCGATGAATCTTTACAAGGAAGAGTTCGCCATTGAGACGAATGCCAGGACTCTGGCAGATGCCATGAAGGGTGCCGATGTCTTTGTGGGAGTCTCCGTGAAGGACCTTGTAACGAAGGATATGGTCCGATCCATGGCTGATAATCCAATAGTTTTTGCCATGGCTAATCCCGATCCGGAAATTACTTACCCAGACGCCAAGGATGCGAGAGATGACATCATCATGGCTACTGGAAGATCTGACTTCCCGAACCAGGTCAACAACGTCCTTGGGTTTCCTTTCATATTCCGAGGCGCTCTTGACGTACAGGCGAAAGCGATCAATATGGAGATGAAGGTAGCCGCTGCGAAAGCACTTGCCGATCTTGCCAAAGAAGACGTTCCTGATGTAGTCATCAAGGCTTACGGAGATCAGAAGCTCCAGTTTGGCCCGGAATACATCATTCCGAAACCGTTCGATCCACGCGTCCTTCTCTGGGAGGCTCCTGCCGTTGCAGAGGCAGCGATGAAGACGGGAGTAGCACGCAAGCCTCTCGAGAGCATGGAAGCCTACCGGGAGAGCCTGGAAAAGAGAATACTCGGGAAATCGCGAGAGGTCATGCGCGTAGTAATCAATCGAGCCAGACAGAAACCCAAGAGGATCGTTTTCCCCGAAGGGAAAGAGGTAAAGGTCCTCAGGGCATGCCAGCAGATTCTTGACGAGAAGATTGCCGTCCCGATCCTCATCGGAAACAAGGCCGAGATCAGCGATATTGTTAAGAAGAACGGGCTTGAACTCGATGGCGTCGAAATCATCGATCCTCTGACATCCCCGAAGCTACAAAAGTACACCGAAGAACTTTACGTACTGAGGCAGAGGAGTGGGATGACCCCGCATCTTGCAATGAGGAGCATCAGAGAAGAGCACATCTTTGGAATGATGATGGTCCATATGGGCGAAGCCGATGGACTGGTCTGCGGCATCAATATGTCATATCCTGACACTATTCGGCCCGCCCTCCAGGTCATCAAGCTCAAAGACGATGTGGAAAAAGTCTCCGGGATGTACTGCCTCGTCCTCAAGGACAAGGTAATGTTTTTTGCTGATGCCACAGTCAACATCGAACCCACGGCGGAAGATCTCGCCGAGATTGCCACGCTCGGAGCAAAAACGGTCAGTAAATTCTTCCGGATCGAGCCGCGGGTGGCCATGCTCTCCTTCTCCAACTTTGGCAGCGTCAAGCATCCTTTTGCCGAAAAAGTCAAACGGGCAACGGAACTGGCCAAGAAGAAGAATCCAGACATAATTATTGAAGGAGAGATGCAAGCAGATACTGCCGTCGTGCCGGAGATCTGCAAGGAAACATTCCCGCACTCTAGGATCAAAGGAGATGCTAACGTACTCATCTTTCCGGATCTACAATCGGGCAACGTTGCCTACAAACTCATCCAGAGGCTGGCAGGAGCAGAGATTATCGGACCGATCCTCATGGGAATGAGGAAGCCGGTCAATGTCTTGAACCACTACTCTTCGGTGAGCGAGATCGTCAACATCACGGCCATCACGGCCGTCATGGCTGAGGATTGATCATTCCTCTTCCGTTTTTGCTATAACCTGCTTTACCCAGAACTTTGCATGCTCGAATAAAAAAGCTTTTTGCTTTATACAGATCGAATATCGACAAAGGGTTCGAAGGCAATCCCAGTTGAAGGAATTCCCCCTTTCTGTTAATGGAGAAAAATCTAATGCAGGTTGAAAGTAATGAATTTGGCTTTATCTTAGACCTATGGGGAATGATAGAAGAATTGTTATGAAAGACAGATACGATTCGATTATCGTAGGCGCTGGTCCTGCGGGTCTCTTCGCCGCCAACGAACTTGCATCCCTTGGGTTCGATGTCCTCGTTATCGACAGAGGGGGAAACGTCCATGACCGAGGCTATGTCTTCAATGAGAGGGGCGAGCTCAGAGCTGAGAAGCTCGATATCATATCAGGTATCGGCGGGGCGGGCATCTTTTCCGATGGAACTTTGAATCTGAGACCAGATATCGGTGGGAACCTCTCTGAATATACAAAGGACGCCGAGAAGGCCTGGGATCTCGTGAAGTATGTGGACAGCATCTTCCTCCTCCATGGCGCTCCCGGAGAGGTCATTAATCCGGGAACAGAAGAAGTGGAACAACTCAAGAGAAAGGCGGCGGCAAACGGAGCGTCCTTCATCGAGATCCCCCAGAGACACATCGGGACGGATAGAGCGGTCGAGGTGATATCTCGTTTCAAGAAATCGCTCGATGAGAGAGGTGTCCGTTTCAAGCTTCGATGCCGGGTGGAAGACATCCTCAGCGAGGGAAAGGTGTGCGCTGGAGTTATCTGCGAGGGAGGGGAGAAGATCTTCTCGAAGGCAGTCATCCTGGCTCCGGGAAGAGCCGGTTCAGGCTGGATGGAGAAGATATCAAGGGAGTTCAAAATCGGAGCGCGGCATGGTCCCATCGATGTCGGCATCAGAGTCGAGCTGCCCAGAATCGTGATGACTCCCGTTACACGAATCAACAGGGATCCAAAATTTCACATAAGGACGAAAACCTACGATGACTTCGTCCGGACATTCTGCGCCAATGATGGCGGCTTCGTCGTAAAAGAGAGATACGACGATTACGTCGGAGTGAACGGCCACTCCTTCAAGGGGCGGAGCTCCGAAAATACTAACTTTGCCTTCCTGGTCAGAGTCGAACTGACCGAGCCTATCGAGAATACCTCACAGTATGGAAGAAGCGTTGCGCTTCTCGCGACTACGATCGGTGGCAGGAAGCCTATCCTCCAGAGGCTCGGTGATCTCAGGCGAGGAAGGAGGTCCAATGCGGGACGCATTCTGAGAAATTACGTGCGGCCAACCCTTCCTGACGTCACTCCAGGAGATATCTCAATGGCTCTGCCGCACCGAATCGTTGAAGATCTCCTGGAAGGGCTGGAAGTCCTGGACAGAATCATTCCCGGGGTTGCATCCGATTCAACGCTGCTATACGCACCGGAGATAAAGTACTATGCCATGACAATAGAAGTGGATTCGCTGATGCAGACCAATCTGAGGGGCCTTTTCGTGGCCGGGGATGGAGCAGGTCTCTCCAGAGACCTGATAAATGCCTCGGCAACAGGCGTCATTGCCGGCAGGGGAGCATCCTCCATCATCAAGGGGAACGCCTGATCGCTTCGGAGCTCGTGCGATACAGGATCTGGAACCCCTCTTATTGTTGCGGCAACGCAATGTCAGGGCTATAATTTTTCATTCAAAAAACCGATTTAGCTGAATGAATTTTCATCTCGCGGGCGATGGAGTAACTCTTACAGATGTTTTTCAAAATAAAATGGAAAATTATACTTGATGCTCTTTTAATTATCCTCGTGGGTGCAGCCGTAGGCTTTGCCTACAACTATGTCCGGAAGGATGGGCTCCAGGTCATGAAGAAATGGCCTCATCCCGGCGAGCAGGACTCAACTGCTGTGGAAAGCTCTGGAACTGAGACGCAGGACCCCGCTGCGGAACCTGTATTCATAGATCTTGATGAGGCGAAGAAACTCTTTGAAAATGGAGAAGCCGTGTTTCTTGATGCCAGGGAAAAAGAAGAATACCTGGAAGGCCATATCGAGGGGTCAATCAACGTCCCCTATGGATGGTATCTGGACAAGCATCCGGATATCTCCGGGATGTTCGATCAGGGCAGGGTGATAGTCACTTACTGCAGCGGCACGGAATGCGAGGCCAGCATCCAGCTGGCATTTGCAATGAGGGAGAGAGGTTTCAAGAGGATAAAGATATTTTACGGGGGATGGCAGGAATGGGTGAATGCCGGTTTCCCGGTGAAAAGTGGTGCTTGAGAATGATCCCGCAGAACATTCAGACAATAATCATCTTCCTCTTTCGCATAGCCATAGGCATCGTCTTCATCTATGCCAGTTTCGACAAGATCGCTCACGTTTCCGATTTCGGGAGGGTGGTCCATAATTACAGGATGCTTCCTTACTATGCGGAGAATATCCTTGCCATCATGCTCCCCTGGATAGAACTGTTTGCCGGGATATTCCTGATCCTTGGATACAGGATGCGAGGATCAGCCCTCGTCCTCGCTCTACTCCTCTCCGTTTTCATTGTGGCTATTTCATTGGCCCTCTTCAGGGGGCTCGATATCTCCTGCGGATGTTTCAATACAAAGGAAGGGATGAAAATCAGCCTGGAGCTTCTCCTGCGAGACTCACTGATGCTGATTATGACCGTTTCCATACTCCTGTCCCCGTCAAAAGCAAGACAGAATCCATGACCATCTTAACCGAGTGCCGATAAGAGAAGCATCATGAAAAAATTTTCTGCGAAGCGAGAAGAACAGTTTGCTTTGAGGCTCGTCTTCTGGGAGCTGACGCCGGCCTGTAACCTGAAATGCATCCACTGCAGGGCTTCTGCTTCCCCGGGAAGATCCCCTGAAGAACTCACCACTGAAGAAGGAAAGAAGCTGATTGACTCGATCGTCGAGTTTGCGCGCCCCATTCTGATCTTCAGCGGGGGTGAGCCACTCTATCGGGCTGATGTCTTCGATCTTGCCCGACATGCCTCGTTGAGAGGTCTGCCTATCGCCCTTGCGACAAACGGAACTCTAATAGATATGAAGTCAGCCCGCGAGATAAAAGAGTCGGGATTCCGAAGGGTGAGCATCAGCATAGATGGATCCAATGCAAGAACGCATGATTCCTTCCGCGGCATTTCAGGGTCGTTTGAAAGAGCCATAGAGGGGTTCATGAACCTGAAGGAGATCGGGATGAGCCTTCAGTTCAATACGACCATTGCCAATCACAACGTGGATGAGCTTCCGGAGATTCTGAGGCTTGCCGAGAATCTTGGTGCCGATGCGCTTCACCTCTTCCTGCTGGTGCCGGTGGGCTGCGGCGTCGAGATCGCCGATGAGCAGATGATCAATGGAGAGAGATATGAGGAAGTCCTTGCCTGGCTATGTGACATGATGACTGAAACGAAAATGGAACTTAAGGCGACATGCGCTCCGCACTTTTACAGGATCCTGAGACAGAAGAAAGTGAAATTCGGACGGGAGAGAAAGGATGGGATGTCAGCCATCACGAAAGGCTGTCTGGCGGGTACTTCCGTCTGCTTCGTCTCCCACAGGGGGAATATCTACCCTTGTGGTTATCTGCCCGTCGGCGCGGGAAACGTTAGGACACAGTCGCTCGGGGAGATCTGGAAAAACTCGCAAGTCTTTGCCTCTCTGAGAGACACCTCCCTCCTCAAGGGCAAATGCGGAATCTGCGAATTCAGGAATGTCTGCGAGGGATGCAGGGCAAGAGCCTTCTATTCCAAGGGTGACTATCTCGAGGAAGAACCATTCTGTATTTACGAGCCGGGAATGGGAAAAAAGGACTGATCAGCCCTTCTTTCCCGCGGCGAGAGATTGAAGCAAGGCCATCAGATTTGATTTGTATCTGGAAGCGGTGTTTCTATGGATGATTCCTTTGACAACAGATCTGTCTATGAAGGATAGCGTCTCGGGGAGAAGTTTCTGGGCTGATTGCACATCCTTCTTATCTATGAAGGATCTCAATTTCTTTATCCTGGTTCGAAGTGAGCTGAGGTTGGTGTGCCTTCTCTCGCGCCTCTTGAAGTCCTGTTTCATTTTCTTTTCTGCCGAACGATGCGTAGCCATTTAGAAAGACTCCTTCCCTTTAAATTACCATATATTAGAAAACTTATCGCAATCTGTCAACAAAGAGCCTGTGAAGATCACTTGCTGGAGGATTCAAAATGAAGCTCCCATACTCTTGAGCTTGTCTTTGGCGATCCTTGCTTCGTCGCTCTTCGGGTATCTGCCGATCAGATACTGAAGCTGCATGACTCCCTTTGCCGTCTGATGCATCTCGAAGAGAGCCAATCCTTTTTTAAGATATGCGCCTGGAACCTTGTCCCCGTCGGGAAAGTTTTCGATGACCTTATCGAACTCATCGATGGCCGATTTATGGTTTCCCTGGCTGAAATAGCATTCTCCGATCCAGTACTGGGCGTTATCTGTCAGGTCGCTCTTTGGATATCTGACTATGTATTCCTGGAAGCCTGAGATGGCAAGAGCGTAATTTCCCTTGGAATAATCGGCATAGGAAGATTTAAAGAGCTCGTCGGGATTCGAGGGTAAAAAAGGCTTCTCGCCAGAGGCAGCTCCGGACGTTGCGGCTGGCTGCGCTCCCGACACCTGAGAGGGAATCTGTGGTGCCGCCCTCAGGATCTCCTTTGTGGCCAGGATCTCCTGGGACAGGGTCGATATCCGCTGGTTGGTGTCAGCCAGCCTGTCTAGAAGGATCTGGATGTCCCTGCTTAGAGCCTCGATCTTGATCTGGACATCCGCCTGACCGGTCCGAGACTTCTGCTCCTGATTCTCCATTTTCTCGTCGATTCTATCTATTTTGGAACCGGCTTCGGATATTTCCTTTTTCAAAACGGATATCTTTTCCTGAATGTCAGAAATATTGGATTGCACCATATCGAACTGTTTCGGCGTGATGCAACCCGTCAGCGAAAGCGCGGAAGCGAAGAGCAAGAGAACTAGACTGATTTTTCTCTTCAAGGTAAACCTCCTGGCTTACTGCCCTATGATGAATTCCACTCTTCTATTCTTGGCCCAGGCCTCCTCATTATGGTCTGGGTCAGCGGGCCTTTCCTCTCCATAGCTGATGCTCTTGAATCTCTCTTCCGAAAGTCCAAGGCTGATCAGATAATTCTTCACCGCGCCTGCTCGTTTTGCTCCGAGCTCGAGGTTGTACTCTATCGTGCCCCTCTCATCACAGTGTCCCTCGAGAGTGATCTGGTACTGCGGATTTTCCCTGAGCCATTTCGTGTTTTCCTTCAGGGTTGCAATGGTGTCCTCTCGCAAATCGTACTTATCGAAATCGAAGTAGACCGTCTTTAATAACTTTTTCATGTTGAGCTCATCGATGAAAGCGACTTCGGGAAGATCTTCCTCTTTTGTTGCCGGCTCCAGCCAGCTCTCCTTCACCTCGACAGGCGCAGGGGTCTTCTCGATCTTTTCCTGCGCCGGAGTAAAGGGTGGTATCTCTGTTGCTGGCTGGGCAGGTTCCTTTTTCGCTTTTCTCGGGCAGGAAACCAGAAGCATAGCCGATGCGATGATAAACAAAATCAGAACAAGTGCCATCCATTTCGCTCTTCCAGTCATTTTTTCCTCCTTCAGGTTATTTTGACCAGTCGGGTGTGAAGCAGTTTCCCGAGAAAGTAAGCTGCTTCAGATCTGACCCATCCATGTTCATTGAAAATATATTATAAGAGCCGGTCCTGCTGGAAGCAAAGACTAGGTGTCTCCCATCCGGGGACCATCTTGGATTCTCATTGTTCCCGCTGTTGCCTGTCAGAGGGACGGATGTCCCGCTGTTCAGATCGTAGATGCATATGTCGAACCTTCCATCCTTTCGAGAGGCGTAGGCAATCTTATCGCCTCTGGGAGACCAGGCGGCGGAATCGTTGTAATTCCCATCGAAAGTTATCCTCCTCACGTTAGTTCCCTCTGCATCCATGATGTAAAGTTGAGGGCTTCCACTTCGATCCGAAGTGAAGACAACCTCTCTTCCCGTGGGTGACCAGCAGGGAGAAGAATCGATGGCAGCACAAAAGCTTAGTCTCTCCACCTTTCCCCTCTTGAGATCCCACTTGTATATCTCCGAGTTACCCGCTTCATTGGAGGAGAAGACTATGGTATTTCCGTCAGGAGACCAGTCCGGAGCCGAATTGAGATCTCCCTTCTTAGATCGTGACGCTACGATCTCCCCGGAACTGTTAATGATAAAGATCCCTGCCACTCCCTCGCGGAACGATATGAAGGCCAGCTTATCGCCGCCAGGCGGCCAGGCAGGACACAGGCTGATGGTTCCATTCCTCGTGAGCCTGCGTATCCGATGGCCATCGTAGTCCATCACATAGATCTCTTTTGCATTTCCGGCTTTCGAGGAAAAGGCAATCCTCGTCAGGCCGAGACCGTTGACCCCGGTGAAGTGTAGGATGATGTCGTCAGCCATCTTATGGGCGATCCGTCTGACAATGTCCGGGCTGCCGCTGTAGGACCTTCCCAGAATCATCTTTTCACTTCTCGTATCGAAGAGCCTGGCTTCGACAAGCAACTTGTCGCCGCTCCGTTTCATCCTGCCGATGACAGTGACGTCGGCCCCCACAGCATTCCACTCCTTCAGGTTGGGATTGGATTCAGAAAACTGACTGACGAGAGTGAGATGATATTCACTCAGCGGTTCGAAGTATCCTGAGTAGGCAAGGTCATCGATAATCGTCTTCCGGAGCTCATCCTGATATGCGGAGCAGACGGGATCACTATAGAGCCCGGGAATCGCGATCTTGACCCTTGTGTAACCCTTTCCCTCGATAATCCCGGTGATGGTCCGTTCCTGCTGCACCGCAGGATAGGGGCTGGAGGAGGATGAGAGGAGGTAAAGAACAACGACAAGGACAGATGCGAATAAGCTGTTTCCTGGCCGCAGGCTCTTTGATGTCCGTTTGGACAAGCGTCTCAGATCTTCATTTTGATCTTCCGATGAGTTCATGCCACATTGATCCTTTTGCTGAAAGAGTGCAATCTCTAAGAGAAAAACATCTCATTCGGGTTTCAAATCAAAGATGAACTTTGCTTTCAATGAGGGCTGTCCGAACTGGTAAGGGAGCGGAGGAAACGGGCTGGAGTCTTGAACAGCCCTTAGGGCCGATCTGTCCAGAGAGAAGAGACCACTGGACGATTCCACTACGATGTCCTCGACGCGCCCATCTCTCATGATCTGGAAGGTGATGGTGCACAGCAGACTCGTCCTGCCATTAAGTGGAATGACAGGCTTTACCCAGTTCTCCTTCAGTTTAGAGATGACGGTGGCCCGATACCAGGCATACTCGAAATCGACACCTCCAGTGAAGGTGATCTCTTTTTCATTTCCGCCGATGCTTCCCGATAGAGATGCATCAGGATTTCCTGAAGCTGCCTGTGCCGTTGCAGAGCTCATCAGTGGAGAACCCTCTTTCGATGTCTCTCTGCTTACTGCTTTCTCAGCTCCCGCCGCTTTTTTCTTTTCAGGAACGGGTT
This sequence comes from Acidobacteriota bacterium, assembly GCA_040752675.1. Lineage (NCBI taxonomy): Bacteria > Pseudomonadati > Acidobacteriota > Acidobacteriota bacterium. The sequence goes on along the minus strand of JBFMGF010000114.1, from coordinate 40,712 downwards.
TCTTGGTTTTGCGAGCGTCGATCTCTATGGCTTCCTTTTTCCTGGCAGCAGGGAGAGAGGGAACTTCTGCTTTCGATTCTGCGGACCCGGCTTTCACTGCATATCCTGGGCTGCCTTCGGGAAAGGAGGGAAGGGATGCCAGCGAAACCTTGAAGAATACTTCCGGTGGCTCTGTTCTTCCAGGCATGATACTGGAGAGGAGCAGCGCACCCGAGAGAAAAATGATATGGCCTAGAGCAGAGATGAAAACCATGGGTCCGAGCCCGGTAAAAATATTCCTCTCGACCTTAAGAATGAAGAGAGGCCCTATCATCTCCTGCCTTCCTTTTCATGGATGGGATTTGTTACCATCGATATGTTCTCAATTCCCGTCTCCCGGATGATGTCCATAACCTGGAGGACCTTGCCATACGGGATCTTTCTATCGGCTTTCAGGAATATCGTTTCACGGGAATCCCTTCCTAAGAGCTCCAGGATCCTCTCTTTCAGGAGTTTTATGTGGACAGAGCGGTCGTTTATGTAGATGCGGTCCTCCCTGTCGATGGTCAGGACGATCCTTGCCTCATCGACCCCCATCGCTGTCTTTGTTTCAGGAAGGTTGACGTCGATCCCCCTGTGCATCATCGGTGCCACTACCATGAAGATGATGAGCAGCACGAGCATGACATCGACGAGAGGGGTAACGTTGATCTCTGAAAGAGATTTTCCATGCTTTTCCATCGTTTCAACCTTCTGGAGAGAGAGGTTATTCAGAGGCTTTAAGGCGGCTCCTCGATTCTGGCGACGAGATCCTCTATGAACTCTTCCGTTTCTGCACTCAGGACCCTTACCTTTCGCACAAAATGGTTGTAGGCGACGACGGCAGGGATGGCCGCTGCCAGTCCGGCAGCCGTTGTTATCAGGGCTTCGGCTATGCCTGGTGCATAGGCGGCGAGGCTTGCCGTTCCGGACGCTCCGATTCCCCGGAAAGCATTCATGATTCCCCAGACTGTGCCGAAGAGCCCGATGAACGGAGTAACAGAGGCGGTCGTTGCGAGGAAACTCAGATACTTATCAATCTTCCTTAGTTCAAGAGAAGCGTTTTTTCGTATATTGCGCTTCAGCAATCTCACATTCCTTCCGGATGGGGGGGAGGGATTCCCACTTGAGACGCTGAGCAAAAAGATGTTGGCCAGAGGATTCTTGTCCAGCAGCTTTGAAAACTCCACGAGTTCGGTGAGCGAGGCGGCGGAATTGAATTTTGTAATAAAGAGCCTGGACTCCCTTTCGACTCTTCGCAGCGTTCGGTATCTATCAACCATAATTGCCCATGAAACGATGGAGAATAGCATCAGGATGAAAAGAACAAATTTTGCCATGGCACCGGATTGAGCGACCAGCTCTATAATACCTGTCTGGAAACCCGAGAGGGTCGCAGCTGGAGCGAGAATATTTAAAGCCGCGATGTTCAAAAAATCCTCCAAATTTTTCGTTTAACGATAACATGCAAGTTCAAAAAAGTCAAATGACTCTTGGACTTATAAGAGATTCTTCAAGTTTTTCTTTATGATTAAGCTGCACCTTTGTTGACACCTTTTCGAAGGTAATGTTATCATTTTCGATCAATTCGATCTCCGGAGCCTTTGCTCTGTTGATTTTATTTCTTTTTTAGGATCACCTGACGGCAAACATTCTGTGATCGCGATCAATGCTTAAAACGTTGAGAATTAGAAATTTTGCAATTGTCGAAGAGATCTCCATCGACTTTTCAGAAGGGCTCAACCTCATTACGGGGGAGACAGGAGCTGGGAAATCAATAATCGTCGATGCTATCGAGATCCTCCTCGGGGAGCGTCCTTCGAGCAACGTTATAAGGACAGGAGAGCATAAGGCAACCGTGGAAGGGGTCTTCAGCATTGATGATCTTCCCGATGTGGAAAGGGTTCTTGAGAAGTCAGGAATCTCCATCACGGGAGATTTGATTCTCAAAAGGGAAATCAACAAGGCAGGCGCCGGGAAGATCTTCATCAACGGAGGGATAACAACCACATCCGCTCTCAAGGAGATCGGAAATATTCTTGTAGATATTCATGGGCAGCATCAGCATCAATCACTCCTGCACCCCGCCAATCATCTGGCCATCCTGGATCATTTTGGAGAGAATGAACTTCTCAAGAAGAGCGTTTCCGACCTCTCTCTTCAGTTCATGGCATGCAGCGAAGAGTACAGGAAACTCATGGAGCAACTTTTAGATAAGAACAGGGGAACCGATTTTCTCGAATTTCAGGCTGCGGAGATCGAGAAAATCTCCCCCCTGCCAGGAGAGGATGAGAAGCTGCAGAAAGAGAGGGAAATACTGAAAAGCGTCGAGATGCTGAAGAGGTTTGCCTCTGAGGCGTACGGCACGGCTTACGAAAATGAGAGATCCATCATCCTTCTTATCAAGCAGATCCGTTCGAACATGGAGAAACTATCCGCGATCGATCCCGAGCCTTCCAGATTTCTTTCGGTTCTCGATGAGGCGCGGTATGCCCTTGAAGACCTTTCTCTGTACTTGAGGGATTATCTGAAAAAGCTGGAACATGATCCCGCCAGACTGGCGGATGTGGAAGACCGGATTGCAGAGATCGAGAGATTGAAAATGAAGTACGGAGGCACGATTGAAGCCGTCCTGCAGTTCCGATCAAAAGCTGCGGAAGAGCTTGAGGCTTTGAACCGTTCAGATGAAGATCTGGAATCTTTGCGCGGCAGGATAGTGGAGATCTACAGAGCATATGTTGAAGCGGCTCTCCGGCTTTCCCGAGAGAGGCGGGCAGATGCGGAAAGATTCTCCAGCCGGGTAGTGGAAGAGCTGGGGGACATGGCAATGGGAGGAAGCCGTTTCAGCGTGGTGATTGAAAGCAACCCTCTTCCGGAATCCTGTGACTTTCAGAAATTGGTACCTGCTGGAGAATCGGGAGTAGACAGGTGTGAATTCCTCATATCCCTGAATGTCGGTGAGGATCTCAGACCTCTCGCCAGGGTAGCATCCGGAGGGGAGCTCTCGAGGATCATGCTTGCCATCAACAAGGTCCTCAAGAAAGGAAACGGATCGAAGACGCTGATCTTCGACGAAGTGGATGCTGGAATCGGGGCTGGCGTCGCATCCGCTGTTGCTCAGAAGCTGAAGAATATCTCCGCCAAGAACCAAGTCATCTGCATCACTCATCTTCCTCAGATTGCTTCTCTGGCGGATCATCACCTCAGTGTCCTGAAAAAAGTTTCCCGAGGGAGGACGAATGTGATTGTTCGTTCCCTCGACGAGAAGGAAAGAATCAAGGAAATCGCCAGAATGCTTGCCGGCGATAAGATCTCCGAGACCTCATTAATGCATGCGGAGGAAATGATCGAACATGAGAAAAAGAAAACCACTGCTGCTAAAGGCCGTCTACCCGGGAACGTTTGATCCGATCACCAACGGACACATCGACATCATCGACAGGGGGAGTTCTATCTTCGATGAGATAATCGTGGCCATTCTTAGAAATCCTGAGAAGCAGCCGCTATTCTCTATCGAGGAGAGGATCCAGATGATCGAGAAGGCAATTGCCGGATTTCCGAATGTCCGCATTGAAACATTCGATGGTCTTCTGGTTGATTACGCCGAGAAGATCGGCGCGAAGGTCATCGTCAGGGGGTTACGTGCCATCTCTGATTTTGAATACGAACTTCAGATGGCCATGATGAATAGAAGGATCAAAAGCAACCTGGAAACGGTCTTCATGATGCCCTGCGAGTCCTATTCCTACCTGAGCTCCAAACTGGTGCGCGAGGTGGCGGAGCTTGGGGGTAAGCTCACTGGACTCGTACCGGCAGAAGTCGAGAAGAGACTACAGGAGAGATTCAGGAGTAAGAAAAGATGCTGAGGATTTCAGGACGGATGAGGGAGATCACGTCTTCCTGCACATTTTCGCTGAAAGTGGAGGAGGACCGCATCAGATCAGCCGGTCAGGACATCATCGATTTCGGAGCGGAGGAGCCTGACTTCAACACACCGGACAACATCAAGGAAGCCGCGAAGAGATCGATCGACGAGAACTTCACGCATCATACCGATCCCATGGGTCTCTTCGAACTGAGAAAAGCGATAGCGGAGAGATACACGAAAGAGTACGGGACCGATTATCCTGAGAGAGAAATTCTTGTCGCAAATGGTGCCAGGAATGTGTTGCTTGCTCTTGCCCTCTCGCTTTTCGGCGAGGGGGACGAGGCGATCGTTCTTTCCCCTCACTGGTCTTCCTATCCGGAGCAGGTCAGGATAGCAGGAGCCAGACCTGTTTTTGCTAAGGTAGAAGCAGAAGATCGATTTTTGCCCCGAGCAGAGCGGATCGAAGAAGCCATCACATCGGCGACGAAGGCCATTTTCCTTAACAGTCCCTGCAATCCTTCCGGTAGCATCATCCCTTCCGACTTGCTGAAGAGGATCCTTGTGTTATCCCTGCAGAAAGATTTTTACATCATCAGCGATGAATCTTACGAGTCTTTCATCTTCGATGGACGGCATGAATCGATGATGCAGTATTTTCAGAAGGCGCGTGACAGGCTTATCCTCGTGAACTCCCTATCCATGACGTATGCCATGAGCGGATGGAGGATCGGCTATGCCATCGGTCCCAAGGCCATAATCGACGCCGCTGCGAAGATCGTCGGCCATGACTCCTTCCATCCCTCATCCGTCTCTCAGAAGGCAGCGCTGGAAGCCATGAGGGGAGAATCCGCCGTTGCCAGCATGCTTAATATTTACAGGGAGAGGCGGGATTGTATGCTTGAGCTCATCCAGTCGATCAAGGGGATGACATGTCATGTACCGGAGGGAGCCTTCTATCTCTTTCCAAATGTGACTGAACTCTGCAGGATGCTCAAGCTTGAGAGTTCCCTGGAGGTTTCCAATTATCTCTTCAAAAACGCCAGAGTGATTACCGTGCCCGGAGAAGTTTTTGGCTATCCCGGGCACATCAGGCTCACCTTCGCCGCATCCCTCGAAAACATCATGGAAGGGATGAAGAGGATCAGAGATACTCTCTGCTTCAGAGCATGATGGGAAGACCAGTCCGGATAAAATACGGGAAAGGCTTCATCGACATCCCTCCCACAAGTTTCCATCTGAAAGCTATTCAGCCAGCGTTCTTGGAAAAGGAAGAGCTGTCTCTGGAGGAGATAGAGAAGAAAATCAGCCAGCCGATCGCTTCACGGGAGATAGAAGAGCTGCATGGAGATGCGGATCGCGTCCTCATAGTGGTCTCTGATGCCACAAGAGTCACCTGCGTCCACCGATTTTTGCCAGCCATTCTTAAGAAGCTTCTGAGATCGGGTGTCCGTGAAGAGAATATCAGATTCATCTTTGCTACTGGAGTCCATCGGAAAGTAACTGTAAATGAGAAATCATCGATACTGGGGGAAACAATTATCGGCCGATATCAGCATTTAGACCATGACCCTTATGCAGAATCTTCCCTTTCGTTGGTTGGAAGAACGTCGAGGGGGACTACGGTCAGGGTCAATTCGGAAGTCCTCAAAGCTTCAAAGATCATCCTGACGGGAGCGATAGACCTTCACTATCATGCCGGGTTCACGGGAGGGAGAAAATCTTTGATGCCAGGTCTCGCCGGGCATGATACCGCGGCCTCCAATCATCTGCTTTCCCTTGTTTCGGAAGGGGAAAAGCATCCTTGCTCAGATGTCGGGATCCTTGAATCCAATCCCGTTCATGAGGATATGCTGGAAGGCGCGCTGATGGTTCCATCTCCTTTCATCGTGAACAGCATCATCGATGAGAGGGGAGGGATCGAAGAGATATTTGCAGGAGATATGGTTCGGGCGCACTGGAAAGGAGCGGAATATTTGAATGAGTCCCGGCGAATAAAAATCGAGAGAAAGGCAAGAATGGTCGTGGCAGGATGCGGCGGCTATCCAAAGGATATAAATGTCATCCAGGCAAACAAGTGCATTCAGAACTGTTCGCGACTTGTCGAGGATGGAGGGGTCCTGATCCTCGTGGCGCAGTGTTCCGAGGGGTATGGAAGCCAGGATTTTGCTGGATGGCTTTCCAGAGGGAAAGCGGGCATTCTTTACGATATGAAGCGACAGTTCAAGTCATACGCCCAGACTGCCCTCTCCATCATCCATGCTATTGAAAGCATCAACGTAATTTTCGTTACCGACTTCAGGTCGGAGGTCCTTCAATCCCTGGGGATACGCCAGACAGGGTCTCTGGGTGAAGCTTTTCAACTGGCGGAAGTGGTGATCGGAAAGGAAGCAGAAGGACTTGTCATCGAAAACGGTCCGCGGTGGTTCTTTCATATTTGACGGTTCCGTTCCTCAAGCGCTTTTGTGCCTGAAAAGTTCTCCCGATGGAAAATCGTACCGGGGGAGATCTATGCCGGCTTTTTTGCTGGATGATGGTCGGGATCCATCCTTGACGCTATCAAGAGTGCAGCTTATCATAAATGAGAGGTTTTCATGAAGATGAAAAAAGTCAATGAGGCTCCTCCGATAACCGGGGTGCTACCAGGGATAGTCCTTGTAATTTTCTCATTGGTATCTTTCCTTTTACTAGCCGGCTGCTCGAGCTGGCAGAAAGTCAGCAACCCCAATCTCATCGTGATCATTGTTGATACTTTAAGAGCCGACCGGCTGGGCTGCTATGGCTATCATAAGATCAAGACACAGAACATAGATAGGATAGCGAGGGAGGGATTGCTCTTTACGGAAGCAGTCTCTCAGGTACCACTCACGCTTCCCTCTCACTGCACAATCTTTACAGGACGGTATCCTACAGCGCACGGTGTGAGGCACAACGGGCTCTTCAAGTTGAACCAGGATGAGATAACGCTTGCCGAGGTACTCAAGGAGAACGGCTTTGAGACAGCCGCGTTTGTCGGCTCCTACATCCTGAATTCAGGGTTCGGCCTGGAACAGGGTTTCAAGACATACAACGATGTAAAGATAGAACTCAAGAGCGCTTCGGAGATGAAATCAGTCCAGGAGATTAAAGGGCCGGAGAGAGTAGCCGAGCAGGTTAACGAAGAATTCTTCAAATGGCTTCCTGCCGTGAGGGGAAAGCGGTTCTTCGCCTGGATCCATTATTACGATCCACATTATCCCTATGTTCCTCCTGCCGATACTTCCAAAAAGCTGGAGGGAGAAGGATACGACCAGGAGATCAGCTATTCCGACCAGTGCATCGGGGATCTTCTGGAGAAGCTGGAGGAAAAAGGCGTACTCGATAATTCCATACTCGTCTTCACGTCCGATCATGGAGAGTCGCTCGGTGAACACGGGGAAAACGCCCACGGGATATTCATCTATGATTGTACTATCAGAATCCCCTTCATCCTGAGAGCTCCCTGGATGGCAAAGGGAGGATCGCGATACAACGGTCTCTTTGAGACAGTCGACATAATGCCCACGCTCCTCGGGCTCCTCAATATTTCCATTCCCCCATCGGCGCAAGGCAAGAGCTTCGCCGAAGAGATCAATGGCAGAAAGTATCGCGAAGGGAAATCAGAATCCTATGCCGAGACCTACATGCCGACATTTGAATATGGATGGAGCGAATTGAAAAGCATCAGAAGCGGCGAGAAAAAGTACATTGAAGCACCCATTCCTGAACTCTACCATCTCACGAAGGATCCTGGAGAACTGATCAATCTATACGATTCCGCAGATGAAGAGTGCAAGAGGATGAAAGACTCCCTTGCGGCACTTGTTTCAAAGATCAGCACCAGCAACTCTGGTTCCTTCGAGTTCGAAAAGCCGGACGAGGAAGAGATCAAGATCCTCAAGAGCCTGGGCTATCTCTCAGGAGACTACTTCCGCGGGGGGAAGATCGAACCGGGGCAGGAGAGAGTTGACCCGAAGCTTACGATAGAGGAAGAGAATATCATCACCAATGGAAAGAATCTCATGGCGGAAGGGAAATTCGCGGAAGCCATCGCCGCCTTCAAGAGGGTCCTTCAGAAGAATCCCAAGAACTACCAGGCCAGAATCTTCATCATCAAGATACTCATCGCCATGGGGGATTTCGGAAAGGCGATGCTTGAGGCAGAGGATGCCATCAGAATCGCGGAGCTGGACCATACCGCAATGTATGCTCTCGGCGCCGAGCTATGGAACATGTACGGTTTCCTGCTTGAGAAGAAGAAAGATGACGAGGGGGCCATCAGGGCCTATCTGAAAGGTTTTGAAATCAATCCCAATGCCGAGATCGCTTTTACTTTCCCCACCAATTATTACATCACCAGGAAGGATTTCGATAGAGCGCTTGATATCGTCATGAAAGCGTTGAAAGAGAATCCGGACAACATTGTCGCCAATTCCTACCTCTTCAAGCTCCAGATTGAGAAAAAGAACGTCACCGAAGCTTCTGAGACGGCCAGGAAGCTGGTGCGTTACGACCTGACGGAAGATGCACCAACGCTCGCTCTGGTAGCGCAGATCCTCTATGATATGAAGGCGCTTCCTGAGGCCGCTTCAGCCTATGAACAGATATTGAAGGTTAATCCAAAGGATAAGAACGCAGCCGGGATCCTCGGAGGCATCTACATAGCCATCGGTGAGCCTCGCAAAGCACGCGAGAAGTTCGAGTATGTTCTAACTCTAGACAGCGATGAATTCCGCGCCCACTTCTACCTCGGCGTGATAGATCTTCAGAAGAACGATGAGGCTTCTGCCAGAAATAGGTTCAAGAAAGTACTTTCTATCAATCCGACATACTATCCGGTGCATGACGCCCTGGGCTCCTGGTTGAAGGAGAAGGGAAGGCTGGAAGAAGCGCGTGAAGAGTTCCAGAGAGCCATCACTCTGAATCCAGAGGATCCGGTTGCCTTTGATGCGCTGAGAAGCCTCCAGCAATCCCTTATGGATCGCGATCGATGAGGATAACATTCATCCCTGCTGTCGCTCGAGCTTTCAAACAACTATTGAACTTTTGGGCTATTGACCTTAAAATTAAAAGCTGATCATGCGATTCTGCATCGTACTTCCTGCAGAAGAAGCATCGCAAGGCGGGCTTATTACAGGTGCAAAGACCGATGTCCATGAGGACCATATTTGGATTGCTGCTCCTATTTCTCCCACTCATGCCTCCCGCTCATGCTTACGAGAACATCATTTCCATTGAAGTATACGATGCCATCCATCCCGTCACGGCTGAATTCATCTCGGATGCCATCGATCGCGCCGATGAGACAGGTGCGTCCCTGCTCATAATCAAGCTGGACACGCCCGGCGGTCTCCTTGAACCGACGAAATCGATCGTCCAGAAATTCTATCAATCTAAGACCCCCGTCGCCGTCTTCGTCCATCCCAGCGGTGCAAGGGCCACCTCCGCAGGGTTTATGCTTCTCATTGCCTCCGACATTGCCGTCATGGCCCCAGGCACAAATACAGGAGCCGCCCACCCAGTTCTGACGCTTTTCGGAAAGAATGAAAAGGATGACATCATGATCACGAAAGCTGAAAGCGATGCAGCAGCTTTTGTCAGAACGATCGCGGAGAACCGCGGAAGAAACATCGCCGAGGCGGAAAGGGCCGTGAAGGAAAGCGTTTCCTTCACGGAGAAAGAGGCGCTGGAAAAGAAGCTCATCGATTTGATCTACAAGAGCCAGGAAGAACTGATCGCCGGCCTGAATGGAAAGGAGATAAGACGATTCGACGGGAGGAAGCAGATCCTTCATCTGGAGGGGAAGGCAGCCGAGACGTTCGAGATGAACTGGCGGCAGCGGTTCCTCAGCATTGTCTCCCAGCCTATCGTATCATATTTCCTTCTCCTGATAGGGATACTCGGGATATACGTCGAGATCACGCACCCGGGTGTCGTTTTCCCTGGAGTAGTGGGAGTAATCGCTCTCCTCCTCTTCGCCTTCACAACCCAGATCATTCCCGTCAACTACATAGGGATCCTTCTGATCCTTTTCTCCATAGTTCTATTCATCCTGGAGATCAAGATCTCCAGTTATGGCATGCTTACAATAGGAGGCGTGATGTGCATCATCATCGGTTCCATGATACTCTTCGAGGGTCCGATACCGGAGTTGAGGCTTCCCCTAATAATCATCCTTCCTACAAGCTTCGTAGTGGTGGCTCTCATGGTCGTCGTGGTACGGCTCATCGTAAAGGCGCACCGGAGAGAAGCCACGGGTGGCGTGGAAGGTCTTCTCCACGAGATCGGCTCCGCCACAACGGACATTGAGCCCAACGGGGAAGGGAAAGTCTTCATCCACGGCGAGTACTGGAATGCTAGCTCGAAGGAGAAGATTCTCAAGGGAGAGAAAATCCGGGTATCCGCCGTGAAGGATATGAACATCGAAGTCGAAAAAGTAAGGAGGTAACCATGGAGTATCTTTATGCTTTTCTGATCGCTGCCTTCATCTTTCTTGTCATCCTGGTCAATACTATCAAGATACTTCCGGAGTATGAAAGAGGGGTCGTCTTCCGGTTAGGAAGATTGCTGAAGAAGATTAAGGGCCCCGGGCTCATCATCATCATCCCATTCATCGACAGGCTCGTGCGTGTCTCACTCAGGACCATCGTTCACGATGTTCCGGCGCAGGATGTAATCACCAGGGACAATGTCTCCGTGAAAGTTAACGCGGTAGTCTATTTCCGCGTCATGAACCCTCAGAAAGCCATCGTGGAAGTGGAGAACTATCATTATGCCACTTCTCAGCTCTCCCAGACTACGCTCCGGTCTGTCCTCGGCCAGGCGGAGCTCGATGATCTCCTGAGTCAGAGGGAGAGGCTAAACAACGAACTCCAGCAGATCCTCGATAGGCACACGGACCCCTGGGGGATCAAGGTCTCAATGGTGGAAGTGAAGCACGTGGATCTTCCGGTCGAGATGCAGAGGGCGATGGCTAAACAGGCTGAAGCGGAGAGAGAGAAGAGAGCCAAGATAATTCATGCCAATGGAGAATTCCAGGCAGCTTCCACGCTGGCCAGAGCTGCGGATGAGATCGGGAAGAACCCTGTGACGTTACAGCTGCGTTATCTTCAGACGCTCACCGAGATTGCTACGGAGAAGAATTCCACCATCATCTTCCCGCTACCCATCGACCTTCTGAAGGTCTTTAAAACATAGCGAAGAAAGGGTTGCTGAAACAGGATCTAGATGAAGGACGATGATTTTAAAAGAGAGGATATTCTCGAAGATCTCTTTACAGCAAAGGTGGTTGCGAGGATATCCCAGAAGATCGAACAGGAAGACTTTTTCGAAGAGTTTCTCTTCTATGCACGAAGGCTGTCCAACGCCAAGGCGGGGTTTGCCTACATCCTCGACGACCCGAAGAGTCTGACACTGATCGCCACGACAATCGCGCAGGACAGCCATCTCTATGAAGCTTTCTCGAAGCTCGATTATGAAACGATGATGAGGATCCTTGGGGTGGAGGCAAAGATCCTCGGCTCCTCGGAGATCCTCTCTCCCTTTTCGGCGCTAATCGCGGAATATGGAAGTCTTGATATGCTCTTCATTCCCCTCTTCGCGAAGAGGGAGATCTTCGGAGCCCTTTTTCTCCTTAGAGAACCTGGAGGTTCGGCGAAGTATTTTGAGAAGGTGACGATGCTGATGGAAGAGGTCAAGCCCGCCCTGGAGAACATAGCGACCGTCAGGAGCCTCCGGGAACTAATCATCAGGGACGATACGGTGGATTGCTTCAACCGGAGATACTTCGACAGCCAGATCATGGATGAGATTTCGAGAGCGACTAGGTTCTCGCTGCCTCTATCTCTCGTCTTCTTCGATATCGACAATCTGAAGGAAGTGAACTCGCTTTACAGTCATTCGGCAGGGTCCCGGATGCTCTTCGAGATAGCGTTGAGGGTGAAGGGAGGCATCCGCAAGATCGACAAACTCTGCCGTTACGGGGGGGATGAGTTCTGTGTCATCCTGCCGGAGACCGATGTGAATGGATCCATAGAGGTTGCGGAGCGGCTGCGGGACTTGATCTCCAGGAAGCCTTTCCTGGTGAGCGATACGGGCGGTATCAAGATGACTGCAAGCTTCGGCGTTGCATCTTTTCCTCTTCATGCGGATACGAAAGAGGAACTGATTATACAGGCGGACAAGGCCATGCAGAGGATCAAGGTTCTCGGGAAGAACTCGATATCGATCGCCGATAATATCAAAGGGTGAGGTGCGGTTTGGAGGAAAAACAGGAGACAAGGGAATTCAGAGAGATCATCATCCGGGGAGGTCATGTATGGATGGTCATTGTGCTTCTGATCGTTCTTTGTATCCTCTTCTTCTTTTTGGGGCGATGGTACGAGAGCAGGATCTCCTCATACCGCTCCGGTTCTCTCATGCAGAAAGAGGACAGAAAAAGAGATGCCGCCAGGGCAGTTGGTGAGGCAGAAGACCTCGGTGAAACGCTCGCGTTTTTCGACAGGCTTCCTAAGGAGGATTTCTCAGAAGTTAAATCGAAGATTGAGCGAGCAGATTCTGAAAATGAGAATCTTCCGAAGAAACAGCAGACCTATTATTCCGTTCAGGTATCGGCCAGCAAAGAGAGGCCATCATCCCTAAAGACAAAGGAAAAATTGATGAGGGAAGGGTTTGCATCTTACATCGTCGAAGAGAAGGGAAAATCGGGAACCTACTACAAGGTCAGGGTCGGAAAGTTCAGTACCAGAGAAGAAGCCCTGGAGACCGAGAAGAAGCTGAGGAAAGAAGGTTACAGGACATGGGTGATGAAGATCGGTTAGCCTCCTGGGTACGAAAGAAGCTAAATTGGAAGGAGATGCGGTCAGTCAAGACCCTTCTGAGAAGGTACGGCCTCAATACCGTCTGCGAATCGGCGCGATGTCCCAATCAGAGTGAATGCTTTGGAAGAGGTCAGGCCACTTTCCTGATCATGGGCGATGTCTGCGCTAGGGATTGCCGTTTCTGTTCGATAAAGGTCGGCATCCCGCATCCGCTCGATGAAACTGAGCCGCTTCGGGTGGCCGATGCCTCCAGGTTTCTCTCCCTCAAACATGTCGTCATCACATCGGTGACGAGGGATGATCTACCGGATGGAGGGGCGGAGCATTTCTTCAAGACCGTGACCAGCGTGAAAGCATTGGAGTGGACCCCTTCGGTGGAGGTCTTGACGAGCGATCTGGGCGGAAGCGTTTATGCGCTCGACAGGATCATTGAATCTCATCCAGACGTCTATAACCATAATGTCGAAACGGTTCCGAGTCTATATCCGAAGATCAGACCCAGAGCCGACTATGAAAGGTCTCTCATGATCCTTGATCGAGCCGCTCGCTCTGATAGGCGAATCAGGATAAAATCAGGTTTGATGGTCGGATTCGGCGAAAGAATGGAAGAAGTAAGAGCAGTGCTCCACGATTTAAAAGATGCTGGATGTCACACGGTAACCATCGGGCAGTATCTCAGGCCCACCCTCAGGAACGTTCCCGTGAAAGAATACGTTTCCATGGATTCCTTCAAAGCCTTCGAAGAATACGGGAAGAAGCTTGGCCTCGAAACGATTGCTTCACCTCTGGCCAGAAGCTCTTACAGAGCAGACCACTACGCCGTTTTGCTCTCATGAAAGTCAGGATAATTACCATCGCTCTGGCAGGTCTTCTCCTTGCCGCTTCTTTTCCAAGGATAAATGTCTACCCTCTCATATGGATAGCATTTTTCCCACTTATCCTCATCTCGGCGAGAAGTCATCCTTTGCGGGCACTTGTATACGGTTTTATCTATGGGGAAGCTTTCTTCATCACAATGCTGTACTGGATTTATCTCGTCCTGAACGTACATGCCTCCCTCGGCATCTTCCTGAGTGTTTTGATTCTGCTTCTCCTCACGTCTTACCTTTCCCTCTATCCTTCACTCTTCGCGTTCCTCATATCGAGAGCCGTTAACGTTTACGGTGATGCGGCAATACTGCTATCGCCAGTCATCTGGGTCGCACTGGAGTATGTGAGGGGACATCTCTTCAGCGGCTTCCCCTGGGGACTTGCAGGCTATGCCCTGTCCTCCAACACTTCCATGATCCAGATGGCTTCCCTGACCGGCGTATACGGGCTTTCCTTCCTAATCCTCCTTGCCAATGCCTCGCTTGCCTTTCTCTTCATCGGAAAGATGAGCTTCAGGAGAGCCACGCCTCTTCTGGTCAGTCTGATCATCGTTCTTTCCTTCTATGGTTGGGGTTCCTGGAGAGTATCTGTTCCGCTGGAAGGAGGGAGAAAGATCCGAGTTGCATGTATCCAGGGAAATTATGGCGGGAACACCAACAGCGGCGTGGATGAGGGCATCGTTCTATCGGATTATCTCCAGATGACGAAGAAAGCGGCGAGAGAGGGAATCCGTCTGATTGTATGGCCAGAGTCGACGACATTCTTCGAGGTCTGCGGCACGACTGGTTATGCAGACCTTCTGAAGGAGTTGTGCTCTGGATTCGACATCGATCTCGTTCTGGGAAGCATCCACCGGGCCGAAGAGGGAGATGAGGAGATCTACTTCAATAGTGCCTTCCATATCAGGAATGATGGAGAAATAGACAGGAGGTACGATAAGATCCACCTGGTTCCCTATGGTGAGTATGTCCCCATCCCGAAGATACTTTTCTTCGTGAAGAGGTTTGTGCAGGCAGCCGGAGACTTCTCGAGAGGCAGCGAGTTCACACTCATGGATTACGGAGGAGATCCCTTTTCCGTGCTGATCTGCTACGAGGTTATCTTTCCTGAGTTTGTGCAGCAGTTTAATGAGAGAGGACCTACCTTTTATGTCAATATAACTAACGATGCCTGGTTCGGCTCCACCGCAGCCCCCTATCAGCATTTCGACTTCCTGAAACTCAGAGCGGTCGAGTGCGGGAGATATTTCGTGAGATCGGCAAGCACCGGGATCAGCGGCATCATATCTCCGCGTGGCGATGTCCTCAAGAGCACGGGGATCTTTTCAAGGGAGATCATGGAATGTGAAATTCAGACGATGAGCCATAGCACATTCTACAGCAGGGCAGGACACTGGTTCCCCGTCCCCTGTGCTATAATGACATTCGTCTTTATTCTATCTTTATTTTTCTCTTCCTGGGGACAAGTGGAGCGTGGCGCCATGCCTGAAGATCAGGCAGGGATGGAAGGCGAATCCAGAATGGAATGAAAAGGAGTGAGGAAATTGAAATCAGAAACCGTTTATAAATACAGGGATCTTGAGGAGAGAGTCGACAAGATCAGGAGCTATCTTTGATCTGGAGGACAAGAAGAAGACTCTCGCCGAACTGGATGCCAAGATTGCCGGCTCCGGATTCTGGAACAACCAGACGGAAGCCCAGCAGCTACTTAAGAAGAGGAGCGATATCGCAGAAGAGATAGAAGGAATGGAACGTATTCTGAAACGGCTCGATGAGGTAAAGATCTTTTTTGAGCTTGCGCAAGAAGGGGAGGAAATAGAAGAGGAACTACAGTCGACCCTCGATGAGATAGAAAAAACCATTGAAAAACAAGAGCTGAATATCATGCTCATGGGTGAGCATGACCATAACAACAGCTATCTTGCCATCCATCCCGGGGCTGGAGGTACGGAATCTCAGGACTGGGCAGCCATGCTCATGAGGATGTACCTCCGGTGGGCGGAGAGAAAGGGATACTCCGTCAAGATCCTTGATTACCTCCAGGGTGAAGAAGCCGGAATCAAGAGCATGACCTGCCTCGTCGAGGGAAAGGGTGCCTACGGCTATCTCAAAGCCGAGAAGGGAGTCCACAGGCTGGTTAGAATATCCCCCTTCGATGCCAATGCGAGGAGGCATACATCGTTCGCTTCAGTGGATGCGTACCCCGAGATCGATGAATCGATCACGGTCGAGATCGAGGAGAAGGACCTGAGAGTTGATACTTATCGGTCCAGCGGGGCCGGCGGCCAGCACGTTAACGTCACTGACTCGGCAGTCAGAATCACGCATCTTCCGACCGGGATCGTTGTCCAGTGCCAGAACGAGCGATCACAGCACAGGAACCGCGAAGTAGCAATGGGAATCCTGAGGAGCAGGCTCTTTGAACTCAAGATGCGGGAGATGGAAGAGAAGAGAATGGCGGAAGAGAAGAAGAAGAAGAAGATCGAGTGGGGAAGTCAGATCCGCTCCTATGTCCTTCACCCATATAATCTGGTCAAGGACCATAGGACAGGGCTTGAAACAGGAGATGTCCAGAGGGTCCTGGATGGCGACCTTGACCTCTTCATCAAGAGTTATCTTCTCTCCGAGCGGAAATGACACTTCCACGTAAGGAATTAACTTTCTTCCTGATAAACAAATTCTTGACAAAGGATACAGGCAATTTTATATTGCTCAAAAAAGATGGGTTCGAGCGATCCGATGGTATTCATGGAACTTACTCCTCGTGAAAGAGATATTCTGAGAGCGACGGTGAAGATTTTCATACTGACGGGTGAACCCGTTCCCTCCAGCATGATCGCCAAGATCAAGAGATATCATCTGAGTCCGGCCAGCGTCAGAAATGTCATGGCGAGACTGGAAGAGTATGGCTATCTCCTTCGTCCTCACCCTTCATCGGGGAGAGTCCCCACTGATCTCGGCTACCGTTTCTTCGTCAATGCCATCGACCAGAAGGAAGGTTTCCCGCAGTGGGAAGCGGCGGGTATCAGCGAGGAATTGGAAAAAATCGGGAACAATTTTCAGGAACTCTTCATCGAAACGTCAAGGATCCTTTCGAGGATGTCCAACAACATCGGGATCGTCCTTACGCCGAATCTGTCCGGAACCATTTTCGAGCACATCGAATTCATCAGGCTGGCAGCCAGGAAGATCATGGTCCTCTTCGTCGCCAGATCGGGTCTTCTTCACAACAAGGTCGTGGATGTAAATGAGGATTTTTCCCAGGATGAACTGGACAGGATTGGAACATATCTCGTGCGCCGCATGGAGGGAAAAACCCTGATCGAGGTGAGGGATGAGATCATCAGGATGATGAGGGAGGACAGGGAGGCTTGCGATTCCATTTTCAGGAATGCCGTCCTGCTGGCCCAGCGATATTTTGAATGCTGTGAGGAGAGCCAGGACCTCATCGTCGATGGGGCATCCAATCTCTTCGATAAACCAGAGTTTGCTGATCTGGAGAAGATGAAAGAACTCTTCAGGGCTTTCGAGGAGAAGAGCCGGATCGTCAAGCTCCTGAATGAATGCGTGGAAGAGATGGGAGTCAAGATTCTCATCGGCTCGGAGAACGTCTATCCTGAGATGAACGATTGTTGCCTCATCGCTTCGACGTATGGCATCAAAGGACAATCTCTAGGAGTTCTTGGAATCATCGGACCGAAGCGGATAGAGTATCCCAGAGTGATATCTCTCGTCAGATACCTCTCCAGGCTCCTCAACAGGATCGTCTTGAACAAATAGCAGAGGAATGTGTGGAAGTAGAGAAGAATCGGTAGCCTGGGGTGATGGGGAAAGAAGGATGGAGTGAACCTTTGACATCAAGCAGGTTCAGGGTATGGGAAAGATCATTGGAATAGATCTCGGGACTACAAATAGTTGTGTGGCCGTACTGGAGGAAGAAAACCCTGTCGTGATCGCGAGCCGAGAGGGGAGCAGAACCATTCCATCGATCGTCGCCTTCACGCATGGCAATGAGAAGATCGTGGGACTTCTCGCCAAGAGGCAGCAACAACTCAATCCCACAAAGACTATCTTTGCGGTCAAGAGGCTGATGGGAAGAAAATTCAATAGCAATGAGACGCAGAAAGCAAAGATGATGCTCCCGTATGAGCTCATCCCTGCCGCCAACGGGGACGTCCACATAAAGGTTGAGGAGAGGACATACTCTCCGATAGAGATATCAGCCATGATCCTTGCACACGTCAAAGATATCGCCGAAGAGTATCTGGGAGGACCTATTGAAGGGGCCGTCATCACGGTGCCAGCCTATTTTGATGACAGCCAGAGGCAGGCCACGAAGGACGCCGGAAGGATCGCGGGAATCAATGTCCTTCGCATCATTAATGAACCAACGGCTGCTTCTCTGGCCTATGGCTTCGGTGGCTCTGAGTCCAAGAAGATTGCCGTTTACGATCTTGGCGGAGGAACGTTCGACATATCAATTCTGAGCCTCTCCGGAGGAGTGTTCGAGGTCAGGTCGACGAGCGGCAACACGTTTCTGGGGGGAGAGGATTTCGATCAGCGGATCACGGACTGGCTCGTGGCCTCCTTTCTGGATGAGAGCAGCATAGACTTGAGGAGCGACCGGGTAATCCTTCAGAGGATAAAAGAAGCCGCTGAAAAGGCGAAGATTATCCTCTCCCGGGAGGAACAAACGGAAATAAACATTCCCTTCATAGCCGAAGATGCCTCGGGTCCGAAGCATCTCAAGAAAGTTCTGACTAGGAAAAAACTTGAAGAGCTGACGTTCGATCTAATCGAGATGACGAAGAGTCCCTGTTTCGATGCCATAAAAATGGCCGGTCTGATGCCATCAGATATTGATGAGGTGATACTTGTGGGCGGCCAGACACGGATGCCGAAAGTTGTTGAGACTGTCAGGGAGATCTTCGGCTGCGAGCCGAACAGGAGTATCAATCCCGATGAGGTTGTGGGGATTGGTGCCGCCATCCAGGCAGGAATCCTGAGAGGAGAAGTGAAGGAGATGACCCTGCTCGACGTCACGCCGCTGTCGCTTGGTATCGAGGCAAAGGGAGGCTTGTTCGTCAAGATCATCGATAGAAATACGACTATTCCTGTCAAGAAGAGTCGCATCTTCACCACCGTAAGCGACAATCAGACAATGGTGGAAGTGCATGTTCTTCAAGGGGAAAGGGAAATCGCCGCGCATAACAAATCTCTGGGAAAATTCGATCTGGTCGGGATCCCACCCTGTCCGAAAGGCGTTCCCCAGATAGAGGTGACATTCGATATCGATTCAAATGGAATCGTAAATGTTTCGGCAAGAGACCAGTCCACTGGAAAACAGCAGAAAATCGTCGTGAAACCATCAAGCGGATTGTTCGAGGCCGAGATCGACAGGATAGTTCAGGAGGCTAAGCAATATAGAGAGGAAGATAGAAAGAGAGCAGAACTGCTGAAGATGCGATCAAAGCTCGAGGGGCTGATAGAATCTGTCACAAAGACTTTCTGGGAATTCGGGGACATTCTGGGGGAAGAGAAGAGGAAGAAAGTAGATCGATATCTGCAGGACGCGAGGAAATCCCTTGCCTCCACAGACATCCTGATCTTTTCGAAGCAGATCCAGAACATGGATGAAGCATCGCAGATCCTTTCAGATGTGATCCTCTACGATCCGAAATCATTTGGCAGGAAGAATCCATAGTAATCAATGGAGTATATCATTGGCAAAGAAAGATTATTACGAAGTGCTTGGTATTCCCAGGAACGCAGATGCAAGAGAGATCAAAAAGGCTTACAGGAACCTCGCTCTAAAGTACCATCCCGACAGGAACCCGGGTAACAAGGGAGCCGAGGAGAAGTTCAAAGAAGCGGCCGAAGCTTACAGCGTCCTCATCGATGAGGATAAGAGGAGAAAGTACGACCAGTTCGGACACGAAGGATTGGGATCCATACCTTTCACCGGATTCGATTCGGACATCTTCGCCGATTTCAGCGATATTCTCGGAGACTTCTTTGGGTTTGAATCCTTCTTTGGCCACGCTACGGGGAGGAGAGAAAGATCGAGGAGGGGAGCCGATCTTAGGTATGATCTGGAGATCTCATTTGAGGATGCCGCTCGCGGGCTTGAAACGCAGATCAGCGTGCCAGTAAGCGAAACCTGCTCTTTCTGCGGCGGAAGCGGGGCTGATCCATCAGGAGGAATGGAGCATTGCCAACGCTGTGGTGGAAGCGGGCAGATCCGGTTTTCACAAGGCTTTTTCAGCCTTAGCAGGCCCTGTGACCGGTGCGGTGGCAGTGGAAAGATCATCGTAAAAGCCTGCAATGGTTGTGGAGGAGAGGGGAGGATAAAAAGGGAAAAGACTCTTAAGGTGAAGGTTCCCGCAGGAGTCGACTCCGGCATGAAGCTCAGACTCCAGGGGGAAGGGGAAGGCGGGATAAGAGGAGGTCGCCCTGGGGATATTTACATTTTCATTCATGTCAGGGAACATCCTTTCTTCAGGAGGGAAGGAGATGACCTGCTATGCGAAATACCTTTGACCTTTTCTCAGGCAGCGCTGGGAGCAGAGGTCTCGGTTCCAACCCTGACAGGAACCCGGTCCGTGAAGATTCCAGCCGGGACACAATCGGGCACGACCTTTCGGCTGAAGGGTCTGGGAATGCCATCCATGAGCGGATATGGGCGTGGGGATCAATATGTGAAGGTCCAGGTGGTCACCCCCAGAAGGCTATCAAAGGAGAAGAGATCTCTTCTGGAAAAACTTGCCGAACTAGAGAAGGACGAGATTAAGAATCAGGAGAAGGGAGTCTTTGAAAAGGTGAAGAACATCTTTGCCTGATACGCGTTCGCCTGCATCGCAGATTCGATAGTTGACACAAGCGTGCGCTCCTTGTTTCACTTGCAATAAAAAATCTTCTAATATAATATTTTTAATACTGTATCGCTTTAAAAAATTGACGCAATATCAAATCGCATTTGATCCGCGCGGTCTTACAGAATGACTCTTGTGCAAGAATGCATGAAAGGAGTGGCCAATGAGTTTTGAAAAAACAGATAAGATTTGGATGAACGGAGATTTCGTGAATTGGGATGATGCAAAAATTCATGTTCTCTCTCATGTAGTTCATTACGGGACGGCTCTGTTCGAGGGTGCGAGATGCTACAAGACGAAGAGAGGATCGGCCGTTTTTAGACTGCAGCCCCACACGGACAGGCTTTTCAACTCCTGCAAGATGTACAGGATGGAGATCCCCTACTCCAAGGATCAGATCAACCAGGCCATTATTGATACTATTAAAGTGAACAGGATGGAAGAGTGCTATATTAGGCCGATCGTTTACCGCGGATACGAACAGCTGGGGGTAAATCCCTTCTCATGCCCTGTCGATGTTGCTATAGCCGTATGGCAATGGGGCTCCTACCTAGGCGGGGAAGCTCTTGAAAAAGGGGTCGATGTTCAGGTCTCCAGTTGGCAAAGGATTGCGCCAAACACGATGCCGGCTCTTGCCAAATGTTCGGCTAATTACATGAATTCTCAGCTCATCAAGATGGAAGCCATTCTTAACGGATATTCCGAAGGGATCGCCCTTGATGTGAGCGGTTATGTGAGCGAGGGGAGCGGGGAGAACATATTCATCGTGAAGGAAGGGACGATCTTCACTCCTCCGCTTGGAGCATCCGTTCTCCCGGGGATCACCAGAGATTGCGTTCTTAAGATCGCAGCTCATCTGAATATCACCGTTGTCGAACAGCTCATCCCCAGGGAAGCTCTTTATATCGCCGATGAGGTCTTCTTCACAGGATCTGCCGCCGAGATAACACCCATCCGGTCGATAGATAAGATAATCATTGGGAATGGTGGGAGAGGAAAGATAACGGAAAAGCTGCAGAAAGAATTCTTCGCCATTTCAAGGGCAGAGAAAGAAGACCTCTTCGGCTGGCTTACTCCCGTCCGATAGTTCCTAATCGGAATTTATCGCAGTACTCGATTTCATAAAAAAGTGTCATGAGTGCCGAAGTGTATCCACCGTGATGCATCCGTATCTCTCATGCATGCGAGCAATGGATCAGGATATTTCTGCTTCTCACTTGACACTGGCCATGCAGGGTGATTAAATTTAAATTGAATATCTTGCGGAGTGAAAATGCATATCAATGATCTTCTGCAAATAGCAACTGAAAAAGGAGCTTCCGATCTCCACCTCAAGGTGGGGAGCCATCCTGTAATCCGGATTGACGGCAGACTCATTCCTTTGACTGATCAGAAGAGATTGATGCAGGAAGATACAATTGCTATGGCCTTCAGCATCATGAGCGCGCGACAGAAGCAGAAGTTCAAAGATAACTTCGAGATCGATATGGCTTACTCCCTTCCTGGTCTCGGCCGATTCCGTTGCAGCGTATTCCAGCAGAGGGGAGCCGTGGGGCTGGTCCTCCGCGTCATCCCGGTAAGGATCCAGACGATCAGGGATCTTCTGCTGCCCGTCGTTCTCGAAAAGATATCCGACGAACCAAGGGGTCTGATCCTCGTGACGGGAACAACGGGAAGTGGAAAATCAACGACCCTGGCAGCCATGATTGACTATATCAATTCGACGAGAACCGAACACATCATCACCATAGAAGACCCGATAGAGTTTTTACACCGTGACAAGAAGAGCATCGTCAATCAACGGGAAGTGGAAGTTGACACTAGATCGTTTGCGAGCGCTCTCCGGAGCGCTCTCCGGCAGGACCCCGATGTTGTCCTCGTAGGAGAGATGAGAGACTACGAGACGATCGAGACTGCCCTTCTCGCGGCGGAGACGGGACATCTCGTTCTAAGCACGCTTCACACTCTCGACGCCACGGAGACGATCAACCGAATCATCGCTGTTTTTCCGCCTCACCAGCAGAAACAGATCCGTTTGCAGCTCGCAGCCGTATTGAAGGCGGTTATTTCCATGAGATTGATGCCGAGGGCGGATAACAGGGGGCGTGTCCCCGCCGTAGAAGTCCTGCGATCGACGGCTTACATCAGGGACTGTATAGAGAACAAGGATAAGACGAAGATGATCCGCGATGCCATCTTCCAGGGGACATCACAGTACGGAATGCAGACTTTCGATCAATCGCTGTTCCAACTGTATAAATTGGACCTGATCACACTGGAAGAAGCCCTCAGAAGAGCCACCAATCCCGATGAATTCAAGCTCAGAGTCCAGGGGATACAGTCCACGGCCGATATGTCGCACGAAGAAATGGAGTCCATCCTCAGAACAGGGGACGAATACGATACGACTAGGACCCCTCCTCCAGGAAAAGTAACAAGGTAAAAGAAGAAGTGCCTGATGAACATAACCGGGAAGTGGCGAGAGCATTATCCTTAAGCCTGAAGACGCTATCAAGGAAATCCCGCACGCGCCATGAGATGGTAAGCATTCTGGAGAAAAAAGGATTCAGCGGAGACACCATCTCGAAATCCCTTGCCAAACTGGAAGATCTGGGTTACATAGATGATCGGAACTATGCGTATAATTACGCTGTTTCTAAGGCTACCGAGAGACTCTGGGGCAGCCGTCGCATCCGGGTGGAACTTGGCAGGAGAGGCATTTCGACTGAGATTGTGGAATCGATCCTCAAGAGGTTGAAAGACGAGATCGATGAGGAATCGTTGCTGGAAAAAGCAATCAGGAAGAAGCTGCATCTCCTGAGGGTGGATTCCAGCGAGAAGAGCTATCGAAGGCTTTACAATTATCTGATGCGAAGAGGCTTCTCGGCAAGTTCCGTAATGGAAAGGATAAGAAAATGGAAAGTGATGGATGAACGAGACGATGAGATCGGATGAGGTTAGAGAAAGATTCTTAAGATACTTTGAGGAGAGGGGGCATGTGGTCGTGAGAAGCGCTCCCCTGGTGCCCGCCGATGATCCGACGCTCCTCTTCACCAATGCAGGCATGAACCAGTTCAAGAATGTCTTCCTCGGATACGAGGAAAAGAAGTTCAGGAGAGCCACATCATCTCAGAAGTGTCTCCGCGTCAGCGGGAAGCACAACGATTTTGAACAGGTCGGGAAGACGGCGCGGCATCATACCTTCTTCGAGATGCTGGGCAATTTCTCCTTCGGCGACTACTTCAAAAAAGAAGCGATAGCCTATGGATGGGAACTCATCACGAAATCCTACAGGATCCCGGAAGAGAACCTGTGGGTGACGGTCTTTGAAGAGGACGATGAAGCCTTCCAGATCTGGGAACGGGAGATCGGCGTCGATCAATCGAGGATAGTGAAGATGGGGGCGAAGGATAATTTCTGGATCATGGGGGAAACAGGCCCATGCGGACCATGCTCCGAGATTCATTTCGATCAGGGAGAGGGGATTGGATGTGGGAAGGAGGAATGCGGTGTTGGATGCGATTGCGATCGCTTCATGGAACTGTGGAATCTTGTCTTCATCCAGTTCAACAGCGATGAACAGGGAAAGCTGGAGCCGCTTCAGGCGCCGAGTATCGACACAGGCGCTGGTCTTGAGAGGCTGGCAGCCGTCCTTCAAGGCGTCCATAGCAATTACGATACGGACCTCTTCAGACCGCTGATCGAAGAAACGGCAAGAATCACGGCAATTCCCTACGGTGCGGAGCACGATGTCTCCTTCAGAGTCATTGCGGATCATGCGAGGGCTATCTCCTTCCTCATCGCTGACGGGGTCTATCCTTCAAACACGAAGCGAGGATATGTGCTGAGAAGAATCCTGAGAAGAGCCATCAGACATGGAGGTTTTCTCGGTCTGAATCGACCCTTCCTCCATCATCTCACACCTATCGTCGTCAGGGAGATGGGGAACAACTATCCAGAACTTATCGAAGCGAAAGATTACATCCTTGAACTGTGCCGTGCGGAAGAGGAACGATATGCCAAGACACTTTCTACGGCTGTTGCACTTCTCGATGAGCTGATCTCACGGTCGGATAATGAGGAGAGGATCATAAGCGGAAGGGATGTATTCAAGCTGTACGACACATATGGCCTTCCTCTCGACCTGGCGAAGGACATCGCATCAGAGAAAGGCTATTCTATAGATGAGGCCAGTTTCAAGGAAGAGATGGAAAAACAGAGAGTGGCATCGAGCAGCAAAGCCGCAGCGCAGGTTGGGAAAAGAGGGAAGGCGGTTTACGATAGCGTTAAAGAATACTGTTCAACTCGGTTTCTTGGTTATGAGCAACATGAGGTCTTTGACTGCAGAGTCCTGGAGATTATCCGTGGCGATGAAACCGTCGAGAAACTCTCTGTCGGTGAAAAGGGTGAGCTGATCCTGGACAAGACGCCTTTCTATGCCGAAGCCGGTGGCCAGGTGGGAGATAGAGGATACATTGTCACGCCCCGCTGGCGATGCCATGTCTTCGATGTACAGACGCCCCTGCCGGGGCTGATTGTCCATCACCTGAAAGTAGAAGAGGGAGAAGTTCACATGGGGGATCTGGCAGTCGCCGAGATCGACAGCGAAAGAAGGCACAGGATCATGAGAAATCATACCGCGACGCATCTTCTGCATTATGCGCTCCGGGATTCTGTTGGACTTCACATCAAACAGTGCGGCTCTCTTGTGGAACCGGATAGATTAAGATTCGATTTCAGTCATTATTCCGCTCTCTCGTCTGAAACCATCGCGGAAATAGAACGGACCGTCAACAGGATTATCCTCGAAGACATCCCCATTGATGTGGAAGAATCATCATACAGGGAAGCCCTTGAGAAAGGAGTAATCGCTTTTTTTGGTGAGAAGTATGGTGAGAGGGTCAGAGTAGTGAGGATCGGCGAGGTGAGCGCCGAACTATGCGGGGGGATTCATTGCCGCCGCACAGGAGAGATCGGCCTCTTCAAGATAGTGTTGGAGCGAAGCGTAGCATCCGGCATCCGCAGGATCGAAGCCGTGACGGGGGATAGAGCCTTCCATCTCCTGAGAGAAAACTACAATCATCTTGAAAAGATTAAAGATATGCTCAATATTAGCCATGGAGATCCTGTGGAGGCCATCAGCCAATGGCTTTCTGAAATCAGGTCGCTGAAGAGCGAGATCAGCAGATTACGGATGAAGGGTCTGACCGGAGAGATAAGAGATGAATGCTTTGAGAGGATTGAGACCATCAAGGGGCACAGGGTAGTGATCAGAAGAGTCGATGGACTCGAGAAGTGCGAAATGAGGACCCTTGCAGACAACTTGAAGAAGAAACTCGGTTCCGCCATCATCATCCTCGAAAACGTCGAAGAGGAAAAGGTAGCTCTTCTTGTGGCAGTGACGGAGAATCTGGCGCAAAAGTGCAATGCAGCGGTGATCGCCAGGGAGATGGCTGCAGTAATTGGAGGCAGGGGCGGAGGAAGAGCCGATCTTGCCGAAGCGGGCGGGAGGGATTTGAAGAAGCTGGATGAAGCGATAGAGAGGGGGATGAAGGTTATCGAGGAGATCTGCTGAAATGTCCACAAAGATTCGTATCATCTCATCCGCTAAATTCTTTCTTGTGCTGGCAACGATGATGCTTTTCCTTGAGACCACTCTGGCCGAAGAGATTTATCTCTTCGAGGAGGAGACTTCCCTGTTGATTACTAACATCCCATCCCAGGGATATAATAAAAAGATTGGAAGTTCCAACATGGCTTTCCAGTCCCATCCTGTGCAAACCACACTGGAAAATTGGAACAAGATCATTGAAGAGATCTCCAAAAGAAACGCCATCCCATCTTCACTCACCAGGGCCATCATCACGGTGGAATCAGGTTACAACCCCTTTGCAGTTTCCCCTAAAGGTGCCAAAGGGCTCATGCAGCTAATGGATGGAACTGCAAAACGGTTTGGCGTGAAAGATATCTTCGACCCGCATGAGAACATCCTCGGTGGCGTCAAGTATTTAAGATACCTGCTTGATTTTTTTGGCGAGGATCTTTCACTGGCTCTTGCCGCTTACAATGCAGGCGAGAGAGCCGTACTCGATCATGGTGGCATTCCTCCCTATCCCGAGACGATGGATTACGTGAAGAATGTCAAACGGCTTCTGGGGTTCCAGAATCCGCAGAAGAAGAAAATATCCGGGACGATCATCGCGGCGAAGCCATACATCATCCAGACGAAGAGTGGAAGCATAAGCATCGTCAATTGACAATATCTGCTGCAATTTAAACAGCAAAAAGTGAAAAATTTAAAAATCCGTGATAAATATCTGTATATTTGTCTACTTTTTTGCCTTGACCTGCTATCTTGCTCAAAGTAAATGAATAAACGCAAAATTACGCTGGGCTCATAAATGAGGCGGTGAGGCTGGCGAATCCCAGGAAGAAGGGGGGGGTAGAAAGAGCAAAATTTAAGCTGGTAGTTGGGATTTGATTGAAAAATCAAACTCATTAATTGAAAGGAGCCAAAATGAAGAAACTATTAACCGCTGTGTTTTGTTTAGCAGTCGCATCGATGTTTGGCTGTGCGCTGGTCGACTATGGCTGCATCCGCGATTGGGATCAGGCCGGACCAGAAGGCCATGGTGTGCTTGTCAACACCAATGGTAAAGCTCACGTAAAAGAGCCGATGCGGGTAATGAAGATCTTCCCGGATCATGCAGAAGAGGTTCTGTGGTTTGTGGATCAGGCAGCCAATGGTGATCAGAAACTCAGCAACTTCATCAATATGGAACCGGCAGTAGGTTGGAGCTGGCACAGTGACTACTATTGCAACCCCGATTGGAACGGTTGCTCCTGGGTCAGTGCCGACAGACCATATCCGAAGTGCGAATCTGGCTATGATTACTATCCATACACGGTGAACTGGAACTGCACATCGCAGACATTCGGATTCCTGTGGTCAACGGGAAGATGGAGATATGGTGAGTGCGGTAGAAACATTCCGCTCGCTGACAAGATCAGCCTGCTCAACATGGGTGAACTTGGAACCATGAACGGCAAAGAGGGACTGTATTACAACATTAACAGAACGAACCTCACAGTTAACCTCGAGAATGAGTATGGCAACAGCTGGAACGTTCCGTTCAATGTGGGCACAAGCTTCTTCTTCAATCCGCAGGGAAGAGATGCAGCCATCGATCTGGCCAACCCGGTCAATTCCAGCACGTTGAAGTGGTATGCCGACTGGTTAGACAAATATGCCACAGATTGGACCACAGTGACCGTTACCTACAACGGTATCTCTGACGAGTTCAAGATTGTCGGTAAGCCTGGATTCTCCTCTGACGATTACAGAAAAGGGGCAAACAAGCTGTACTAATCCAGTCTGATCGTGGTACTCAAGGGGGGCAATTTCGCCCCCCTTTTTTTCTGCCTCATGTCATTGAAGTTGTGAAGACTTTCCTCCAAATCAAATGCCCTATTTTCAGAATCTTTTTAAACATATAATATATTTAGATCATCATGATGAAAGGGAGCGCGCATCTTAGGATTTCTTTATTCCTTATCACACTCGCTGCCTTGAGCCTTCTCGCATTTTTCTGCTGCTCGCATTTCTCACAAGCAAAACCATTGAATGTCATACTGATCAGCCTTGATACTGTTCGTGCTGATTTTCTCGGATACGCTGGCAGCTGGTTGGCCGAAACACCTAATATCGATGCCCTGGCCGGGAAGGGTGTAGTCTTCACTCGGGCAATATCGACGAACAGTATCACCACGCCAGCCCACTGTTCCATGCTGACCGGCCTATATCCGATGGCTCATGGAGTGCACGGCAATGGAACATATGCGCTTCCGGCTTCAGAGGAGACGCTTGCTGAATTCCTCAAGTCAAGAGGCTATGTGACGGCTGGCTTTGTCTCTGCATTTCCTGTTTCAAGAAGATTCGGACTGGCCCAGGGATTTGATCTATACGATGATCGCATATCCCTTCCTGAACAGGAAAAGGGGGATGGATTTCGCATGGGAATCTTTGCACAACGATCAGCCGGAGAAGTGGCTGATGCGGTAATCTCATGGGTGCGCAAGGAGCTTCCCTCGCGAAAACCTTTCTTTCTTTTCATCCATTTCTTCGATGCCCATGCCCCCTATGCGCCTCCGGAGGAGTTCATCAGGCGCTTCGGCACGGCCAGGGAACAGAGATATGCTGGTGAGATTGCTTACATAGACAAGCAGCTTGGGAGGATACTCTCAAGCTGCGATCGTGCTAACGCACTCGATGACACTCTCATCATCGTGACATCGGACCATGGGGAATCCCTTGGTGAGCATGGAGAGGAGACCCACGGACTCTTCATTTACGACTCCACTATTCACGTTCCGCTCATCTTCCAGGGAGGCCCGTGTGTGCGAAGGATTTTGATTGAGGACCAGGTCGGGATCGTCGACATCTTTCCCACGGTTGCGGATCTTCTGGGATTTTCAGTTCCACCAAAGGTTCAGGGACGCTCGTTGAAAGGATTGTTGCTTGGAACAGCAGAAAGGCTTGATGAAAGGCCCTACTATATCGAGAGCTATCATCCCTACGAAACTTTCGGTTGGAGTCCGCTGATTGGTTTTCGGAAATCTTTTGAAAAATTCATTCTTGCTCCATACCCCGAGTTGTACGATCTCGCGAAGGATCCCCTCGAAGAGAAGAATCTTTATGAATCTCAGGGCGAACATGCAAAGGAGACGGAACTGGAACTGTCAGATCTTCTCAGAAGCATCCAGGGAGTTCCTGGTAGAGCGGAAACCCGGCTCTCCGTGAGAGAGCGAGAACTACTCCAGAGCCTGGGATACATTGGAGCTGGCATTCGGGTCACTCCTTCCGGAGCGCTGGCCGATCCCAAGGATCGCATCGACCTTTTCAGAAAGATGGAAGCAGCGAGATTGCAAATTTACAGCGGTAAGAATGTCGGTTCCGCGCTTGAAGAACTGAGGAACTTGGAGCAGAAGGATCCCGGCAATGCTGTCCTGAGATTGACGATCGGACAGACACTTGTTGCAATGAATCGCCATGAGGAAGCGGAAGCTTACTATACTTCTCTCCTCTCAAAATTTCCAGATTTTCCCGAAATCCTCAATGAACTTGCAGGGTTATTATTGAAAAGGAAAGAATGGGAAAAGGCTGCACGGCAATACAAGAGAAGCCTTGAGATAAACCATCTTCAGGTGGAGCTCTATCCAAACCTGGCCTATGCGCTTATCCAGATGGGAAATGGAACAGAAGCTACTAAAATCATAGATAGGGCTTTGCAGATGATTCCCGATGATGGGTCCCTTCATACGATTCGGGCGGAGATTGCTTTCCAGGCTCAGGATTTCGCGACAGCCGCGGAACATTACTCCTTCGTCCATAGAAATAAACCGAAAGATCCGGATGTGGCGCAATCCTACGCAAGATCCCTCCTCATGGCGGGTCAAGCAGCACAAGCCGCTTCAATTCTTGAGCCTTTCGAATCCATGGCCGGGGAAGACACAGATCTACTTCTCCTCTATGGCCAGTGCCTCGCCCAGGCTGGCCATGTGAAAGAGGCCATGAACTGCTTTGGCAAAGTGCTCGCGAGGGAGGATCGATCCTCGGCACATTATTTCATGGGGCTCTGCTTCTTGAAGCTGGGGCAGGTCGAAGAGGCAAAGAAGCATTTCAGCATGCTCTCCAAGGATGATCCCAATTTCGAACAAAGCCAGCAAGCCCTCAAATCGATTCGTCCACGCTGATCACCAGTTCAATACGTTCTAATCGAGTCAGGACAAAATAGTTTTCGTGATAATCATACAGGAAGTGCATCGAAATATTCAGGGAATATATTTAAGATGATTGTGAGAGATTCACCATTGAGAGCGAATGAGATCGGGAAGATAGATGAGACCGAAGCCGCTCTCGTTGTCTGGTCCAGGACTTCCCAGGTCCACGGCATGATTTTTCAAGAGACGTTCCAGATCCTCCACGCTCATTTCTGGATACTTCTGGATGAGAATGGCAACGGCACCTGCAGCGTATCCTGAAGCCGCCGATGTGCCGCTGTAAGTCATGTAAGAATTTGACTGGATTGGAAAGGCAAAGAAGACATCTTCTCCGGGAGCAACGACCATTGGAAAGATCTCTCCAGAACAGCGACTCGGACCTCTGGAGGAAAAGCTGGAGACTTCTTTCCCGGCGTTAACTGAACCGACAGAAAAAGCGGGAACACCTCCCGGGAATGTCGAGGGGAGATCCGCCGGAGATTCGCTGCTGGAATGAGATGGGCCCTGATTCCCCGCCGCGAAAACTGGAAATATCTCCGCAGCCTTCCAGGCATTTATGAAATCAAGATCGAAGTCTTTGCATTTAGAACGGGAGTGAGACCAGGCGTTTACGATGACGTCAGGCTTTGCAACGTTCAGCATCCAGTCGGCACAGCATGTCATATGGATGTTATTGTAAAAATTCTTATGGTTGGCGAGCGCTGCGACCCAGGTGGAACCGGGAGCGACTCCAATCTTCTTCCTGTTCTCATTCCTTCCCGAGGCGCATGACAGGACTCCAGTTCCATGGCCTTTGCTGTCAAAAGGCTCTGAGGTACCCGTGACCGGATCGAACCAGCTCTTGTCTCCTCCCCGAAAATTTTTTCTGAGCTGTTCATGGTGCAACCATACACCCGTATCAAGAGAACCAACGACGACTCCTGATCCATCAAACCCCATGGCCCACACCTTTTCTGCTCCCATAATCTTCAGAGCCCAGTTCTCCGTAATATCCCCCTGCAGCGCCTCGATCTCTTTAATATTTTCATATTGGCTTCCTGCGCGCTCTGAGGCAGAATGATACTCTTCAATAACCCTTGCGATATCTTCACGTGCGGCGAGAGCCCGGATGGCGCTAGCACTGGCAACAGCGTAAAATCTATTCACTATGCTGAACTTCTTGAAGTATTCGATCTCCCCGCGTTCCATCAGGGATTCCACGATTGGACGGATCTCCTTTTCTTTCCTGTCAGACAGGATATTCAAGGCTTTTATGACTTCATCTCTTCTGGCTGATTTGCTCAATCCCAACCCATTCAGACGCGTCTTGAAGTTCACCAGGTCAAGTTGCTCTCTGAAATCGAAGAGGACTTTGAATTTTTGAGAAGAAGATGCCTCCTGCAGCACTTTCGCAAACTGCTCTGATGTTTTCAGAGGGGAGGAAGTTTCCGTCAAAATGACCACGGGAACATCATCAGTCTTAAAGGAGATTCTCTCCGATCTCTTCTTGCTGGATATCGTACAGCTCGACATGACGAAAAGCGAACATAACAGGATGAGAAAAAGGGTGTCAAGCATCTTTCCTTTCATAATATTGACTTTACTGGATCCATTCAGTAAATTAATTTAAATTAATAAACTATTATAGAGAAAAGGATGTGTTGTAGCAAAAATCAGTTATTCATATTCTTCCTGTTGTTATCCTCACTTTTTATATTATCGTGCGGGAAAGGGAGGGATGATAACGTCCTGCAAAACATCATCTTGATCACCCTCGATACTGTGCGATCCGATCATCTGGGTTGTTATGATTATGCGAAAGCGAAAACTCCGAACCTTGATGGTTTTGCAAAAGAGGGAATTATCTTCGAACATGCCGTCTGCCCTTCTCCCAGTACCGTACCCTCTCATGCAACGATAATGACCGGTCTCTACCCTCCAGGGCATGGGGTGAGGGTCACGGGTAGACATTACCTTCCGGACAATGCAACCACACTCGCAGAAATATTGAGTGCTAAAGGATTCCGTACAGGAGCCGTCATTTCGGGATTTCCGCTGACGAGGCGTTTCGGCATAAACCAGGGTTTTGACTTTTATGAAGATTCTTTTTATGACAATACTCCTGGACGAGTATCAATCATCGAAAGATCCGCCAAGGAATCTATAGGGATCGCCCTGAAATGGCTGAGCCAGAATAAAGATTCCAGATTCTTTCTCTGGCTGCATCTCTTCGACCCGCATTCCGACTATACGCCACCGGCCCCTTTCGACAGGGAATTTCACGATGCGCCGTACGATGGTGAGATTGCCTATATGGATTCCCAGCTTGGGCCCTTCTTCGACAAGCTGAAGGAATGGGACCTATTTGATCGGTCGCTCATCATCATCGCGGGAGATCACGGGGAGGGTCTTGGAGATCATGGCGAAATGGAGCATCAATATCTGATCTACAACTCGACGGTGATGGTTCCACTTCTCCTCAGGGCAGGAAATGTGCGTGAAGCAAAGAAAATACCTGAACTCGTTGGATTGGTCGATATATTCCCCACAGTTTTAGACATGTTGGGGATAAAAGAGGAACTTGTAGTTGATGGAGAATCTCTACGCAATATCATTGAAGCGCCACCTGGAAGGACTGGGGAGCGCCTCTATTACATCGAATCGTTGTCGGGCGAGATTTCTCTGGGATGGAGCCCTCTCTATTCAACAATGACCGGGAATTGGAAGTTCATCGAAGCGCCGGAGCCGGAATTGTACAGGATCATGGATGATCCCTCCGAACTTCAGAACCTGGCTTTAAAGGAGCCGGAGATGCTGGAATGTTCGAGGAAAGAGCTGGCACAGACTATGGCGGAGCTTTTGCAGAGGGAGGAAAAATCAGGGGTAAAGATGGACGAGGAGACTATGAGGGACCTTGCCAGTCTGGGCTACATCTCCGCCGGTTCATTTAAGAAAAAAGATGGGGGTTCTCTCAAGGATCCAAAGAAATACATTCACCTTGAAAAAGAAATCGTTGCCCTTTATAAACTCTTTCTGACTAACCAGAAGGATAAGATCTTCCCTTACGTGGAGACGATCCTGAAAGCCGATTCGGAAAACAGGCTTGCCCTTTTATATGCCGGCACGGCCCACTATGAAAAGAGGCAGTATCCGCAGGCGCTTTTCTATCTTGATAGACTGTACCAGTATTATCAGGATGAGATCGGAAACGAAATGCTCATCAGAATCTATATCGAGCAGAGAAATCTTGATAGAGCCATTGAGGTCTCAGAATCCAGCGTGGAATTTTTTCCAGACAAGCCGCAGTTCCATACTTTGAAAGGTATGCTTATGGCAGAGAACAAGCGATATGGCGATGCCATCGAAAGCTTCAAGAAGTCTCTTTCCATAGATCATAGCAATCCGGAAGTCTATTACTACATTGCAAGATGTTACGCTATAACAGGAGATGAAGATTCTTCCATGGAAGCCATAAGAGACTCGCTGATGAAGGGGCTCGGTCAGCCAGGGATCTATCTTGCTGATCCTGTTTTCCGTAATATGAAGAGATTCCATGAGATAGAACGACTCGTAGATCAGCGGAAAAAATCCTAAAGATTAGATTTTCGACACTGACATCAGAAAGGACAGAAGTCCCTGATTGGACGTTATCTTTCCGGGTCTATACTCATGAGAAAATGCTTGACAAATCTGAAAAGAGCCGTATATATCATTAAAAGGAACCGATAACAATTTGATCTGACAATTGTCAGGATAGCTCTTTACATTTTCTTGCCAGTCTTAACAAAAGGAGGACCGATGCAATCGTTTAAGATTATGAGGGTCCTGCCTTTTGCCTTCGCCTTTTTTTCCATTTTCCTCTTTTGCAATCTATTTTCCATCCAAGCCATCCATGGACAGATAGCGACCATTGAGATCGATCTTTCTGTGGATGATGACGATCAGAGGTTGATCGGGAAGGATGGGCGTGTGGAGGCGGATGCAGGGGATCAGATGGGGATGAGTGTAGCAGGAGGGGACCTGAACGGGGATGGGACAGGGGATTTCATATTGGGTGTTCCGGGGGCGAACGGACCAGGGAATTCGAGAGGGGACAACACTGGGGAGGTGTATGTGGTCTTCGGGAACAGGTATCCGAAGGGGGAGATCAGATTCAGCGAGGAGGAGGCGGATGTAGTGATCTACGGGATAGATGCAGGGGATAATGCAGGGAGGGCTTTAGGGTGCGGAGATGTGAACGGAGACGGGACGGATGATCTTGTGATATCTGCGCCGTTTGGAGATGGGGACTCTAATTCGAGGAGCGGATGCGGTGAGGTCTACGTGATATACGGGAGAGGGACGATAGGGGGAGTGATAGACCTGAAGAACGTGGACCCTGCCATAACGAATGCCGATGTGACCATTTACGGGAAGGATGACGACGACTCGCTGGGGAGGGGGCTTGCGATAGGGGACGTGAACAACGATGGTACTGATGACATTGTGATAGGAGCTCCCTGGGGTGACGGGACAGGTGGGACTACGACGGATGCAGGGGAGGTATACCTGATCTACGGCTCTTCGTCTTTATCTAAGACGATAAACCTGTCTACTACTGGGGCAGATTATGTGATCTATGGGGGAGGGAGCTGGGATTTTGCTGGGAGGAACGTGAGCGTAGGAGATGTGAACGGGGATGGGAGCGACGACATTCTGATAGGGGCAACTGGTGGTGATGGACCGACTGATTCGAGGTCTATGTGCGGAGATGCGTATCTGATATACGGTGGGAGCCTGAGCGGGAGCAAGGATCTGGCTTCCTCTGCGGCAGACGTGACGATATACGGTGCCGAGGCTGGAGACAACTCTGCATCATCAGTACATGCTTGCGATCTGAACAACGATGGGTATGCGGACATATTGATCGGAGCGACATTTGCTGATGGTATCTCGAACGGGAAGGATGCAAGCGGGGAGGCCTACGTCATATATGGGAGCGGTGCACTGGCAACCGAGATAGACCTATCCAGCACACACGACATAATCATCTACGGAGCCGATGAGGCTGACAATCTTGGAGACAGGGTCTGGATGGGAGATATCAACGGGGATGGGACGAATGATCTGATCCTCGGGGCGGTGGGAGGGGATGCACCTCTGGAGAACAGGGACTCCTGCGGGGAGGTTTATGTACTGTATGGAGGATATCTCTTCAGCAGCTACAATCTTAAGGTTGACACAGTGGATATGATTGTTTTCGGTTATAAATCGGGAGATGCGATAGGGTTAGCAATCGGAGATGGGGACATCAACGGGGATGGATACGGTGATCTGCTGCTAGGGACGAGCTCGGGGGACGGGTATAACGTTTCGATCTGGGATTGCGGGGAGGGGTATGGGATCACGCCTATAGATGCCGACTTGGATGGGGTGAGGGACATCGGGGACAACTGTCCCGGGATAGCAAACAGCGGGCAGAGCGATGTTGATGGTGATGGTATAGGGGATGACTGTGACAACTGTGCTGGGGATGCTAACAGGGATCAGAAGGACAACGACGGAGACATGCAGGGAGACCGATGCGACCCCGATGATGACAACGACTCTATCCTGGATGATGGAGATAACAGCGGGACGATTGGAGACAACCGGTGTGCCGGGGGAGCAACGACTAACTGCGACGATAATTGCCAGTTTGTCTACAATCTCGAGCAGACAGACACAGATTCCGATGGTGTAGGGTCTTCCTGTGACAATTGCCCGAGCACTGCGAACTCCAATCAGAATGATCTGGACGGAGATGGAACTGGAGATGTGTGTGATAGCGATGACGATGGAGATGGTGATCCAGATACCTCTGATAATTGCCAGATGGTATCCAACCCCAACCAGGAGAATGCTGACGGAGATAATTACGGCGATGCCTGCGATAACTGCAAGTACGACTCAAATGATGACCAGGCCGATGCAGATGCTGATGGAGTGGGGAATGTCTGCGACAACTGTG
The DNA here is from genome assembly GCA_040752675.1 of Acidobacteriota bacterium. Taxonomy (NCBI): domain Bacteria; kingdom Pseudomonadati; phylum Acidobacteriota; species Acidobacteriota bacterium. The sequence continues at coordinate 4,503 of JBFMGF010000114.1, read as the reverse complement.
ATTACGCTGCAAATCCATCCCAGACGGATGCTGACAATGATGGGGTGGGAGACGTCTGCGACAACTGTCCGAATAACAGCAATGCGAATCAGGCCGATGCGGATGGTGATGGCAAGGGGGATGCCTGCGACAACTGCGTGAATACGGCAAATCCGGACCAGAAGAATTCGGATGGGGACAGCGATGGGGATGCCTGCGATAACTGTCCGAATACCTTGAATCCAGCCCAGAAGGATACGGATGGTGACGGGGTGGGAGACGCCTGCGACAACTGCAAGTACGATGTGAATTCCGATCAATCAGACATAGACCTGGATGGGACTGGAGATGTCTGCGATGACGATGACGATGGAGATGGGATTCCGGACAGCGATGGGGATGGGACTGTGGATCCATGCACGGGAGGTTCCACAACAGGGTGTGACGACAACTGTCCTAAGATATCTAATGCGGGACAGGGTAATCAGGACGACGATAATTTCGGTGATGTCTGCGACAACTGCAGGAGCGTGGCGAACAACGATCAGCTTGATACGGATGGAGATGGCTTCGGGGATCTCTGTGACAACTGCCCGATGATCTCCAATGCCAATCAAAGGGACACGGAGGCGGATGGAACGGGAGACGTCTGCGATGAAGATGACGACAACGATGGGATACTGGATGACGGGGACAGCAGCGGGACGATCGGGGATAACAAGTGTACGGGAGGGAACACGGTAAATTGCGATGACAACTGTCAGTATGCGAGCAACCCGCTGCAGGAGGATGCAGATGGGGATGGAGTAGGAGACCCATGCGACTTCAGTTACATCGATATGGGGACGGATACGGAGGATGTGAGGATAATCGGGCCGGAGGGGGGAGATCAGACTGGGACGGGGATGGCATACGGGGACGTGAACGGGGATGGGATCATAGACGTGATCATCTCTGCGCAGGGAGGGGATGGGCCATCCAACGGTAGGGACTCCTGCGGGGAGGTTTATATTCTGTACGGGGAGAGGTACCATCCGATGACAATAGATATGGGCAGTCAGCCTGCTGACGTGACGATCTACGGGCCGGATGCGATGGATTTCATAGGACGTTCTATCGCATCGTGCGACGTTGATAACGATGGATTCGCAGATATCATCATCGGATCTCCATACGGGGATGGGCCTCTCAACGACAGGGCGAGCGCGGGGGAGGTGTACGTAATAAGGGGTAAGAGCTACTTTCCATCTACGTTTGATCTGAGTAACAGCGACACGTCTATCACTAATGCTGACATGACGGTATTCGGTAAGGATGACGGGGATCTTACAGGGAGGTCAGTGGCGTGCGGGGACATTAACGGGGACGGGTATGACGACATAGTGATAGGGGCATTCGGGGCAGATGGGACTAACAATCAGAGGGAGGATTCGGGGGAGGTGTGGGTTGTGTATGGGGAGGCTGATCTGCCCAAGAAGAAGGATCTATCGACGACAGGCGGATATGACATCTACATCAGCGGTGGGAGCTCAGGGGATTATGCAGGGAGGAAGGTGGCGGCGGGGGATTTCAACGGAGATGGATATGCCGACATGGCGATAGGGGCTATTGGAGCTGATGACGGGAGCGAATCTGACGTGGGGAAGGTATTCATGATTCTGGGAAGCGCTACTCCGGGGAGCAGCTTTGACCTTTCATCACAATACAGCCTTGTCCTGATAGGAGCCGACCAGAACGATGATTTCGGATATGACATGACATTCGGATATTTCGATGGAGACATCTATGAGGATCTCATGATATCGGCACCCTCAGCGGATGGTCCAACGCCCACGGATGTCCGAAGCTCTTCCGGCGAGGTATTTCTGGTAAAGGGCAGAGCTACACTGCCTGCTCCACCGGAGATGAGATTTCCAGGGGATGCCGACTTTGCCGTCTATGGCGCCGAAGCCAGCGACAATCTTGGTGACGGTCTTGCGCTGGGAGACATCAACGGGGATGGGACTGGTGACATCCTTATTGGAGCCCCTCTGGGAGATGGGAAGGACAATGCCAGGTACTCCTGCGGGGAGGTCTACGTCATCTATGGGACGGGCTCACTGATCGGGATGACGAAGGATCTGCTTACGAGTGGGCCTGATATCCTGATCTATTCCGAGAGTGACAGCGACAATTTTGGAAACGTCCTTATCTCCGGTGATTACAACGAGGATGGGTACAGGGACATAATAGTGACTGCGACCTTTGCCGATGGTCTCAGCAACGATCGGGAGAGCTGCGGGGAAGTCTTCATAATCTCACCCATTGATTCAGATGGAGATGGATACAGGAACATGGGGGACAACTGTCCCGTAACTGCCAATGCTGATCAGGCAGACAGCGAAGGGGACAATGTGGGAGACGCCTGTGACAACTGTGACGCAGTCTCTAATCCCGATCAGCTCAACCACGACGGAGACGTGGATGGGGATGCCTGCGATGTTGATGATGACAACGACGGGATATTAGACGATGGGGACAGCAGTGGAACGATAGGGGACAACAGATGCACTGGAGGGAACACTGTGAATTGCGATGACAACTGTCAGTTCGTCTACAACCTGACGCAGGCGGACAGCGACTCAGACCTCAAGGGGGATGCGTGTGACAACTGCATCAACGACTCGAATGCGAATCAGGAAGACTTCGACAACGATGGGACTGGAGACGTATGTGATAACGATGATGACGGGGATGGGATTCCTGACAGCGATGGGGATGGGACGGTTGATCCATGCACCGGGGGTGTAACGACAAACTGCGACGACAACTGTCAGTATGAGTACAATCCGAGTCAGGAAGACGTCGATTCTGACAAGATAGGGGATCTGTGCGACAACTGTCCAAGCGATGCGAACGAGAATCAGGCGGATGGTGACGGGGACGGGGCGGGGGATGTCTGTGACAACTGTGACGGGTTATCGAACGAGTCTCAGGCTGATACGGATGGCGATGGAGTGGGAGACCTGTGCGACAACTGTCCGTATGATGCCAATGCTGGGCAGGAGGACAACGACGGGACCGGAGGAGGGGATGCCTGTGACGTTGACGATGACAACGACGGGATACTGGACGATGGAAACAACAGCGGGAGTGTGGGGGACTACAAGTGCCACGGTGGGTACACAGCGAACTGCGACGACAACTGTGTTTTCGATGTAAACCCGAATCAGGAGGACGTGGATGACGATGCCAAGGGGGACGTCTGCGACGATGATGCGGATGGGGACGGGATACCGGAGGACTGGGACAACGATGGGACCAAGCATGAGGATCCCTGCACGGCTGGAGCGACGATAAACTGTGACGACAACTGCTGGCTGAAGGCCAATGCCCTGCAGGAGGATGGGGACGGTGATGGGGTCGGGGACGTCTGTGACAACTGTGTGAACGATCCGAATGCGAACCAGGCGGACTTTGATGGGGATCAGACCGGGGATGTCTGTGATGCGGATGATGACAACGACGGGATATTGGACGATGGGGACGGCAGTGGGATTATAGGGGACAACCGGTGTGTTGGAGGTGCTACGAATAGCTGCGACGACAACTGCCAGTTCGCAAGCAACTCCTCGCAGCTGGATGGGGACGGTGACGGCAGGGGAGACGATTGCGACAACTGTCCATCCAATCCCAATTCGGATCAGACTGACAACGATTCCGACACTCTGGGGAATGCCTGCGACAACTGTCCTGACGTGAGCAACCTTGACCAGAAGGATACGGACAGTGATCTGATAGGAGATGCCTGCGATGTTGATGACGACAACGACGGGATATTGGACGACGGGGACAGCAGCGGTACGATAGGGGACAACAAGTGTACGGGAGGGAACACTGTGAACTGCGATGACAACTGCAGGGTCGTATCCAACGTTCTGCAGGAGGATACGGATGGGGATAAGGCTGGTGATGCCTGCGACAACTGTCAGGGGCTTGCCAACGAGAGCCAGGCGAACAACGATGGAGACAACTACGGTAACGATTGCGACAACTGTCCAAACGATGTGAACAACAGTCAATCCGACAATGACGGGGATGGTGTAGGTGATGCCTGCGACTGGGACGATGACAACGATGACATACCCGATCTGAACGACAACTGTCCATGGAACGCCAATACGGGTCAGCATGACAGCGACAACGATGATGTGGGGGATGTCTGTGACAACTGTGTGAACACGGCGAACCCTGATCAGAAGGATACGGATGGTGATGGAGACGGGGACCTCTGCGATAACTGTGTGTCCGTTGCTAACAGTGACCAGAAGGATACCGACAGCGATGCAATCGGGGATGCCTGTGACACGGATGACGACAACGACGGGGTTGTGGATCTGGAAGATTGCGCTCCCTTTGATGCTTCGGTTAGCGCAATACCAGGGGAAGTGGGGGCAACGCTGCAGTTCAACAAGAACAAGGAGGATCTGACCTGGCAGTCTATTCCTCAGGCCACTATCTACAACGTGTACAGAGGGACTTTCG